>JBALXF010000048.1:0-11344 GCA_036961085.1 Psychromonas sp. | reverse complement strand
GCCCGTTTTAAAGTAACCATCATCAGTGAAAGCATTTTCATTTTCAGCTGTTTGTTGCCAGTAGCCAGACATCACTTGTGGTCCTTTAATTTGCATTTCACCGATTTCATCAATATCTAAAGGTATATTATTCTCATCTGCAATACGGATATCTGTACTCGGTAAGGGCACCCCAATATTACCTTCAAAAACTTGTTGCGTATGCAAACCGCCAGCAACCACAGGTGAGCATTCGGTAAGGCCATATCCTTCAATAATAGACATGCCGGTTAAGGCTTCCCATTCTTCTGCAATTTTCGGATGGGTTGCCATGCCACCTGCTATGACGATCCGTGCTTGACTGAAATCTAATGCACGGAATGCGCTATTTTTTAATAAGCCATTAAATAACGTATTTAAGCCAAATAGCATGGTAAATGGATATTTTTCTAAGTCTTTAACAAAACTTTTCATATCTCTAGGGTTGGTAATTAATAGGTTTTGACCGCCCATAAACATTATCATCATCATGCTCACGGTATTGGCAAAGATATGATAAAGCGGCAGCGGAGTGACCACTTTCTCTTTTTCAAGCAATGTGCGAGGACCAAAGTGGGCAAATACTTGCAATAAATTAGCAATAATATTTTGATGTGATAATACCGCTCCTTTGGCAACGCCAGTGGTGCCACCAGTGTATTGTAAAAAGGCCATGTCAGTGGCTAGAATAGTTGGTCGTTGGTACTCTAATTGCGCGCCATCGGTTAACACGCGGCGCATAGATATTGCATCGGGTAGATTGTATTTAGGTACCATTTTTTTAATATATTTTACTGCAAAATTAACCAAGGTACGTTTATGTGGTGCCAGTTGATCGCCAATGCGCGTTAAAATAATATGCTCAATCGCGGTCTCAGATAACACCTGTTGTAAATTATTGCCAAAATTGGTGACCGCAACGATTGCGGTAGCCCCTGAATCTTTTAGTTGATGTCCTAATTCACGCGGTGTGTATAGTGGATTAACATTTACTACCACTAAACCCGCACGGAGTGCACCAAATAATGCAATCGGATATTGTAATAAATTTGGCATCATCAAAGCGATGCGTTCACCTGGTTGCATTTTTAATGTTTGCTGACAATAAGCTGCGAATGCTTTACTTTTTTGATCAAGTTCTTGGTAAGTGAGACTGTGCCCCATGTTGATAAAGGCAATACTATCTGAATATTTTGAACTGCAATGTTCGAATAAAGATAATAAGTTGTCGTACTGACTGGGATCAATATCAAAAGGTACATCGCTAGGAAAGCTTTTATGCCAAGCTTTATTAAGTAATTTCATTGCTAAACCTGAAGTGTAAGGGTGAAAAAAATAAACAAGGATTATAACAAAAAGTGCAATAAAGACGTATTTACTATTGTCACGTTTTAATAATAATTCAAGTTTTCTTGCTTATAAATAGGACCGAGTGTGGGTTTAACGTCCAAATAACAAGCGGAATCATCAATAAAATGTAATGCCGTTTAGAAAATAAAATATAGCAAAATATCTAGTTGTATCAATAGTTAACATTGGCATAATAGCTTATCAGTATAGAAAAAATTAAAACTATTTAAATAATAAAGGGGAATCGGTGGATAAACTGACTTTAGCAATAAACTTTCTATTAGAGAATAAATTATTACTTAGTATTTTGATTATAATACTAATATCAATTATCAAGAATTTTATAATAAAGTATATTCGTGGTGATATTGCTTTTCTAAGCGAAATACAGCGTAAATGGATGTCGCGCACCAAAAACGGTACTTTTTCGTTGATCATAGTATTATTATTTATTCTGTGGAAATCTGAAATTAGTGAATTTGCCTTATCTGTAACAGCAATTGCAATTGCGATTGTCGTGGCATCAAAAGAGATTATTCTTTGTTTTACTGGTTCAATCCAAAGAGCAAGTTCAAAATCATTTCGTATCGGTGATTGGATAGAAGTGGGTACACTTTGCGGTGAGGTAATCGAACACAATCTAATGGCAACAGTTATTCAAGAAATTGACTTACACCATGGTCAATATCATTACACCGGTAAAACAGCAACATTACCTAACAGTATGTTTTTTACCTACCCAGTAAAAAACCTCAATTTTATGAAACGTTATGTTTACCATAGCTTTGCTATTACAGTCACAGAGTTTGTTAATTTATACCCATTATTTCCAGCACTAATGACTGAAATAGATCTACATTGTGAAGATTTTCATGAGGTAGCTAAGCGTTATAATGGCATTATTGAAAGACATGCAGGTGTTGATTTACCTGGCTATGAACCACATATCCATATCGGTAGTGGCGTTAATGGTGAGCAAAATGTTCATATAATGATTTTTTGTCCTACAGAGCGGGCCTCAAAATTAGAGCAGTTAATTCGTAAAGACTTTATGGTTGCTTATGAGGAGGCCTTTACTAACTAGTTTGCAGCTTTCGCATAAAACTACGCTATCAACCCAAAAACTTTCTGATGGAAATGCAGTAAACTCAAGTATTAAGTAGCTAGCTAGAATTATCTGGCTAGGGTTACCTATATAAAGTTACTGCATTTAGTTGCTTATATTAAACTGCTAATAGCTTCAATTACCATTTGATGATCTTGTTGTTGCGGTAGACCTGAGACAATCACAACACCGATTAAACCTGAATTTTTTATTCTGATCGGAAATGCGCCACCATGTGCGCAGTACTCAAATGGATCAATATGTGCTTGTTGCTCAAACACTCTTTTTTTGCTGTCATTATATCGGCCAATGTAATAAGAGCTGTGGCCAAAACGTAAAACAGTTTGGCGTTTACGTTTTATCCAATCATGATTATCAAGATGAGTAGCAGGCATCGCATAACTGAATAAGGTTTGGTTAAAGGCGTATACTTCAATCGCTACATTCGCATTCTGTTGTTCTGCTAGTTGTTTCAGTTTACAACCCAATAGCCATGCTGTTTTGTTATCAAAAGATGAAAACTGTAAGTCGGTTTCTTGCTGTAATAAATCATCTAATGAATAAGTTACACTCACAGTTTAACCTCTAATGTCTTACCTAAACGGCTGCTTTCCATCGCTAATTCAATGATTCGAATATTCCACAGCGCATCTTCTGCAGTGACTGGTGGTTTACTTCCATGTTTTATTGCGTCAGCTACCTGTCGATAGAATTCTTGATAACCGCCACATTCAGTGACTGCAGTTTGTGATGAATCTTCAAAGTATAAATGACCGTGTTGTGCTGTTTCCTCTTTTCCCCAATCAGGTGAAGTAGGCCGAATACCTGCCTTTAATCTATCTTCTTGCGGATCTAACCCCAACTTCCTATAAGTCGCTTTATCTCCTTGAATATTAAATCGTAGATTTGGTCCCGCACAAAATAATGATGCATTAAGTAGTGCAATTTTATCAGGGTAATGCAAGGTTAGATTAAAATAATCGATATTGGTTGAGCCTTCTCGCATCATCTCACACTGTGCTGTGACAGCTTCTGGTATTCCAAACAGCTGTAAAGTCTGATCGATTAAATGCGGTGCTAAATCAAATAGAATACCGCCACCATTTTGAGCATTTTCTCTCCAACGTTGACGAACAATAGGTCTAAAACGATCGAAGTGCGATTCAAAATGTTTGATATTACCTAATGTATTTTCTGCTATAAATTTTTTAACGGTGAGGAAATCTCCATCCCAACGGCGATTATGGTAGACACTTAATAACAAGTTTTTTTCAGCCGCCAGCTCAATAAGTTTTTGACCATCTTCAATTTTGGTAACAAAAGGTTTTTCTAAAATAACGTGTTTATTATTTTCCAATGCTAATTTTGCTAATGAGAAATGCACGTCATTAGGCGCGGTGATAATGACTAACTGTGCGTCACTGTTTAGTAACATTTCTTCTGCTGATAAATAATGATTTACGCTAGACCAATCTGATTTAACGGCATCTGCTTGGCTACTGCTGATAGCAGTAACATCAAAGTCGGGTAGAGCATCAATAAATGGAAGGTGAAAGGTTTTTGCTGAGAAACCATAACCAATAATGGCCGTCTTTATAACATCCGTATTCAATTTAACATTCATTATTATTATCCTTGTTTGTTTCATTTATTATTTGCAGATCTATACCCTGATTTTTTATAGAAGCTAATAAATTGGGGGCGGGACATTGATCTGTGATGATGATATCTACTTTATCTAATCCACAAATATTGTGAAAATTTTGTTGTTCAAATTTGCTACTGTCACACACCAAGATAAGTTGTTTTGCCTGCTTGATCATCGCTTTTTTAATTGTAGCTTCTTCTTCACTTGAGGTTGATAATCCCAGTTCAGATAGGGCGCAGACACCTAGAAATACTTTATTAACCTGATAGTCTAATAACTGCTCAACAGCTTTGTTACCTACAATAGCTCTGTGGTAATGATTTAATTGTCCACCCAATAGGTGCACATTAATATTTTCATTACTAGCTACTAAGGCTAAACAATCTATAGAATTAGTGACGATAGTCGTTGAGTTGGTTATCTGAGAAACCATAGCCGTTAAACTGGTGCCACTGTCGACAATAATAAAATCATTTTCATTAACTAAATTTGCAGCGGCTTTACCGAGTGCCATTTTAATGCCACTGGTTTGTAGGCGTTGTGTATAAGGTAAGGTCTGTTTATTCACTGGTGTTAATATTGCACCACCTCGAATACGTTGCACGTCATGGAATTCACCTAGCTTAATTAAATCACGTCTTGCGGAATCTTTAGAGATATTAAAGTGTTCACATATTTGCTCAGTAGTTAATTTTTTAGACGATATTAATAATGCGTGTTGCGCTAACAAACGTTCTTCTTGCGTCATTTAAACTACCCCAGTACCTTAAGAAAGTGCAATATACCACTGTAATGTGCATTATTGTAAGTTTTGTTAATGTTTATATGCTTAAAAACTTAAAATAACTTATTTGCATTCATTTTATCTATAATAAATCGTGTAATACAAAGATAAAAATACATGCTTATGCACTTAACTCAGGTGAAAATAGAAAGAATTTAAACCCTTAAAAATCATGATATTAGAAGTGCTAGCCACAGGGAATACCGATAGTCACAGAGAAAATGTGATTTAAGTAGAATTATTTTTTCTTTGTGTAGTGCGCAGCACCTTTGTAAATGAACTCAAGCCAAAACGTAGTTTCGCAGTTGATTGAAGTGTGCGTGGTAGTGTTATTAAGCTTTTACAAAAAATCACCTGAGTCATCTACATAAGCATGTGATTTATAAAATTACTAATTAGAATCAAAAATTACAACAACTTATTAACAAAATACCTATTAAAGTGAAGATGTTTTGGGTAGAGTACATTTTCAAAATGTCATAACAGTGCAACACTAAGATTAATAAGGAAGTTAAAATGTCAGATAGACAAAGAGAGATCACGCTACGTTTTTTAGCTGAGCCAAGTGATGTTAATTTTGGTGGTAAAGTACATGGTGGCGCGGTAATGAAGTGGATAGATTTAGCGGCTTATGCGTGTTCAGCAGGTTGGAGTGGTAAGTACTGTATTACCGCTTATGCAGGTGGTATTCGATTTATTGCACCCATTCATGTAGGTAATTTAGTTGAAGTTACTGCACAAGTTATTTATACCGGATCATCTTCAATGCATATTGCGCTTGACGTACAAGCTTGTGATCCCAAAGAATTAAATAATGTATTAACCACTCACTGTATCGTTATCATGGTAGCCGTGGATGCAAATGGGAAACCAACCAAAGTCCCAGAGTGGGTTCCTGTGACTGAAGAAGATATCAAATTACGCGATTCTGCAATCAGACTAACAAAAATGCGTAAAGAAATTGGTAGTGAGATGGAAATGCACGTGCAGATGCTTAAGTAACATTTCTGAGCATAAAGTTAGCTGGATAATTAACAGCTAACTTTATTGCTTATTTCATTTAGTTTTGTTGTTCGACAGTCTGATAATCAAAACTTCAAAAAAACTAATTTCCTACAAAGCCCCACATTAACGAGCTAGCCAGCCACCATCTACAGCAAGCGTATAGCCATTAACATAATTTGCGGCATCAGAAGCTAGAAAAACACAAGGACCTACAACATCACTGGTCGTTCCCCAACGAGCAGCGGGAATGCGCTCTAAAATAGCTCTATTACGTGCTTCATCTTGTTGCAATGCTTTTGTATTATTCGTTGCCATATAGCCTGGCGCAATCGCATTAACGTTAATATTGTGTATTGCCCATTCATTTGCCATCGCACGAGTCATACCCATTAATGCACTTTTTGAAGCTGTGTATGAAGGAACACGGATCCCACCTTGAAATGACAGCATCGAAGCGATATTAATAATTTTTCCGCCATTTCCTTGATAGATGAATTGTTTGGCAACTGCTTGTGATAAGAAAAAAACAGTTTTTGAGTTAACATTCATTACGTCATCCCAATTTTGCTCAGAAAAATCGATAGCATCTTCACGGCGAATAATTCCCGCATTATTGACCAATATATCGATTTGCCCAAATCTGGCGAGTGTTTCTGCGATAATAGAAGGGATAACTTCTTGATTCATAAGATCTGCACGAATATCTAAAAATTCGTGACCTGCTGCATCCATTTTATTGTTGGTATCGCTTGCATCCGAACGGTTTACACCGACAATTTTACAACCCGCTTCTGCAAGGCCTATTGCCATTGCTTGCCCTAAACCGGTATTACAACCTGTAACTATTGCAACTTTTCCATTTAAATTGAATAAATCGAGCATTTATAAAAACCTTATGAGTTCTCATTTGAGTGAGTGAAAGTTATAGCGAATAACTGAATATAGAAAGCATGATGAATTAGCTAAGATAATATAAAAAAACGTAACTATCTATTAGTTTAAAGGCATGGAATCAAGAGTTTACTGTTTTGAGAGGGGGACTGATATAAAAACTCAATAAAGGATTTACTTGCTCCTATATTGAGTATTTAGTGTTAATAATTCTGATTAACAAGTTCTAATTAACAAATATTAACTTCAGAATTGAGACTAATCGCTATTAAGTTTTTTAATGTCTGTGCGCTTTCTACATTCAAACTCAAGAACTCTACACCTATCTCAATTGGTGTTTGATGAGCGACACAAGCATCTATTTTTAATTCAACATCTACATTTTCCAATATTAATGTTAAACGAAGATTGTCTTTTACAGAGCCCGGCCAATTATCAGGGCAGCTAATAAGAGCACCATTGATAGATAAGTTTACTAAATCGACTTGCCAAGTTTCTATATCATTATCAGACTCTCTGGTCATTATGCAAATTCCAGTGTGCTTTACACGTGGAAACTTACGATTCTCTAACATATTAAATTCCTACTTGATTTTGAATGCTGGTGATTGCTCAATATTACAAATGAACTGCTTATAAATAATAGGCAATTGTTTTAATATAAGCGATTTACCCAGGACATTATTATTGCTTATTGTTTTCGCAATGAGATCTATCTCTAATCTTTTTAAAGCATCATCTGCGATTGGGTAGTAGCTCAAATGCCAAGGTTCTTCTGCTACGCCACCAGAAAATTTTTGATAGGGACGGTAAAATCCGAATTGATGTATATTTTCACTAAGCCAGCAAGTTAAATCAAAGAAATAACCACCTTTATTATATTCACTTAGATTGAGCTGCAAACTGGTATCGTTAGGTAATAGATTAGGATCATAAATATCTAAGTCACATCCCCAGTGATGGCGGCTAGCTGATGGCAGTGCGGACCAGTGTAATATCGCGTTTAATTTATCGATATCGCTTAAATGTTCGGCTATTAATGGCTTTTCATTTTTATCGAGTAATTGTGATTTACCAGAAAATTTGTTATTCCAGATCAACTGCTGACGTTCAAAACTGCGAAAGCCACTCGCAACTTGTAAGTTAAAACCCGCTTTTTTTGCCGCTATTTGTAATTCAATAAACGCTGGGGCGGTCTTTTTATGCAGGTAGATATTGTCGGCAACATTGGTTAAGTGGGTCAATGCCTGACCCGTTAATTGTTCTGCTAACATGTTAATAATTTTTGAAGAGTAACTTTATATATATCGACTAACTCCTCTACATCAGCAATTCTAACGCATTCATTAACTTTATGAATGGTTTTGTTACTAGGCCCGACTTCGACAACTTGAGCACCGGTTGGTGCAATAAATCGTGCGTCAGAGGTTCCACCACTAGTTGATAACTCAGTTGTTATTCCATTAGTTTCAAAAATAGCCTCACTGACAGCGTTGGTTAATGAACCGGGCTGAGTAATGAATGGAGAACCGTTATAAGTCCATTTAATTTTATACTTAAGATTATGGCTTTGTAATATACTTTCAACGTGTTCAGTTAATTGATCAGCTGTTAACTCAGTCGAATAACGGAAATTACATTGTATTTGTGCCGCGCCTGGCACTACATTACCTGCCCCTGTACCAGAATTGAAATTGGTAATTTGGAAGCTAGTTGGCGGGAAATACTCATTGCCTTTATCCCACACAGTTTGGGATAGTTCAGTTAATGCTGGTATACAATGATGAATTGGATTTTCAACTAGGTGAGGGTAAGCAACATGTCCTTGAATACCGATAAAGGTAAGGTCTGCGGTTAATGATCCTCTGCGACCATTCTTAATCGTATCACCAATATGATCAGTACTCGATGGCTCACCAACTATGCAATAATCTATTTTTTCATTTCTTTGTTCAAGCACATCAATAACACGGGTGGTGCCATTGATAAAAGGCCCTTCCTCATCACTAGTAATCAATAAGGCAATCGAGCCATTATGGTCTTGATGTTGTGCAATGAACTCTTCTAATGCAACTATGAATGCAGCGATACCACCTTTCATATCAGCGGTGCCACGACCAAATAATATACCATCAGCTATCGTTGGTTCAAAAGGAGGATAAGTCCAATTTTCTTCAGGACCGCTTGGTACAACATCGGTATGGCCTGCAAAACAAAAAAGTGGTTTTTCAGAACCACGGCGAGCCCATAAATTGGTGGTGTCTTCAAAAACCATTACTTCACATTTAAAGCCTAACTTCTCAAGACGATTAATTATTAAAGGCTGGCAACCTGCATCTTCTGGGGTAACAGAACGACGACTAACTAAGTCTTTTAACAAGGCTAAAACGGGACTATCTGACATGATACTTCCTTATAATGAAAATAGGTTTTGGTATGCATCGGCTTTGAAACCAAGCAAGTATTGATCGTTATGGATAATCAGTGGACGTTTGATTAGTGTTGGAAACTCAACCAATAAATCAATAACCGTATCAGCAGAAAGTGAGGATTTCTGTTGTTCAGTTAATTGTCTATAACTGGTGCTGCGTTTATTAAGTAGTTCAGTCCATTCTAGGTGCTCAAGGAATGATTTAACCAGAGAATGATCTAAACCGTCTTTACGGTAGTCATGAAAAACGAACGGAATATTATTTTGAGATAGCCATTTCTGGGTTTTTTTTACTGTATCGCAGTTAGGGATACCATACAAAAGGGTGGTCATAGAATGCTCGTTAACAATAAAAGGTAAAATATTGTAACAAGTTATAATAATTAGTTCAGTAGTGCAAAAAAAAAGAGTCGCATAAGCGACTCTTTATAAACAAAATAAGTAAGCTATTACTTAATAATTTTAATTACTGGATTAGTCCCAACTGTTACCGTTCCAGACATTTTTTGTAATTCTTTAATTTCATCCATATTCGAAATTACAACAGGCGTTAAAATTGATTTAGCTTTTTCTGTTAAGAATTCTAGATCAAATTCAATAATTGTATCACCCATTTTCACTTTCTGGCCTTCTTGAGCTATACGAGTAAAACCTTCACCTTTAAGCTCAACAGTATCAATACCGAAGTGAACAAAAAGCTCAATACCAGTATCTGATTCTAGAGAGAATGCATGATTAGTTTCAAAAATCTTACCGATTTCACCGTCACATGGTGCAACCATTTTGTTGCCCGTAGGACGAATCGCAATACCATCACCAACTATTTTTTCTGCAAAAACAACATCTGGCACATCTTCAATAGCTACTATTTCACCAGAAAGAGGTGCAATGATATCAATAGTGTTGTCTGTTGGTGTATTGCCTGAAACTGCTCGTTTTAACGAATCGAAAAAACCCATATGTAACTCCATATTATTTATTAATGATACTTTTGCAAACGGGTAGTTTGTATTTACTACAGTATTACCCGTTTCAGTAATTAGTCAATACCGTTTGTTTTGTTAAAGTCATTAACTAGCGTTTCAATTTCAGCAGCTGTTGCCACTGACAGTGCTTTATCAGCAAGTGCTTTAACATCAGAAAAGTTGGTATTTCGAATGATTTTCTTAACAGTAGGAATCGAAATAGCACTCATTGAGAATTCATCAAGCCCCATACCTAAAAGTAACAAAGTAGCACGTTCATCACCAGCTAACTCACCACACATACCCGTCCATTTACCAGCAGCATGTGAAGCATCGATAACTGTTTTAATAATACTCAATACAGAAGGAGTCATTGGATTATATAAATCAGAGATCAACTCGTTACCACGGTCTACAGCAAGTGTATATTGTGTTAAATCGTTAGTACCGATACTGAAGAACTCAACTTCCTTAATAAGGTGATGAGCAATTGCAGCGGCAGCAGGTGTTTCAATCATTACGCCAATTTCAATACTTTCATCATAAGCGACACCTTCAGAAGTCAATTCCGCTTTTAAATCAGTTAGAATAATTTTCAATCGACGAATTTCTTCAACTGAAATAATCATTGGGAACATAATTCGAATTTTACCAAATGCAGAGGCACGTAATAAAGCACGTAATTGTGGGTTCATGATTTCTGGACGATCGAAACAGATACGGATTGCACGCCAACCTAAGAAAGGATTCATTTCAGTTGGTAGATCAAGGTATGGTAAGTCTTTATCGCCACCAATATCCATTGTTCGAATGATACAAGGTTTCCCTTCCATCGCTTCTACTACGTCTTTATAAGCAATGAATTGCTCATCTTCTGTAGGTAATTGATCACGGTCCATGAATAAGAATTCAGTACGGTATAGGCCGACTGATTCAGCACCATTTCGTTTTGCACCATCAGTATCTTTAACAGTACCGATATTTGATGCAACTTCTACTTGATGACCGTCTAAAGTCGTAGCAGGTAGATCTTTTAATTTTGCTAACTCTGCTTTTTCAGCCAAGAAATCTGTTTTATTCTTTGTAGCTTCAGCAACTTCAGCTTCGCTTGGGTTAATGATGATGTTGTTATTAAGCGCATCTAAAA
>JBALXF010000489.1:0-2637 GCA_036961085.1 Psychromonas sp. | reverse complement strand
GGTCACTCGGTTAATAAGATTCTTAAAGATATTATTATCAAATCAAAAACATTATCTGATTTTGATGCACCGTATATTCCTGGTTGGGATTGTCATGGTCTACCGATTGAATTGAAAGTAGAGCAAAAAGTTGGCAAACCTGGCAAGAAAGTAACCGCTGCAGAATTCCGCAAAAAATGTCGTGAATATGCTGCGCGTCAAGTTGACGGTCAACGTAAAGACTTTAAACGTCTTGGTGTGTTGGGTGAGTGGGATAATCCATACCTAACAATGAACTTTGAGACGGAAGCGAATATTGTTCGTGCATTAGCGCAAATCATTAAAAATGATCACTTACATAAAGGTTCTAAACCTGTTCATTGGTGTACCGATTGTGGCAGTGCGTTAGCTGAAGCTGAAGTTGAATACGAAGATAAGCTTTCTCCTGCGATTGATGTTGCCTTTACTGCTGTTGATGCTGAGCAAGTAATTAGCAGTTTTGAAGCGCTATCAGATGACTTAGGTCATGGTGATGTTGCTGCTGTTATCTGGACAACAACACCTTGGACTTTACCTGCTAACCGAGCAATTGCATTAGCGGCTAAAGTTGAATATTCATTAGTACAAGCTGGTGAACGTCGTCTAATTCTAGCAACAGATTTAGTTGCGGGTTGTATGGCACGTTATGGTATTGAAGATTTTAAAACGTTAGCAATTGCTAAGGGCATCGATTTAGAGAAAAAACTATTCAATCACCCATTCTTGGACCTACAAGTACCTGCAATCGTAGCTGATCACGTTACTATTGATGCTGGTACTGGTTGTGTGCATACAGCACCTGGCCACGGCCAAGACGATTACTCGGTTGGTTTACGTTATGACCTAGAAGTTGCTAACCCAGTTGGTGATAATGGTGTATTCCGTGAAGATACTGAATTCTTTGCTGGTTTACATGTATTTAAAGCCAATGATCGTGTTATCGAAGTACTAAAAGAAAAAAATGCATTGGTGTGCTACACCAAGTTAAAGCACAGCTACCCGCATTGTTGGAGACATAAAACGCCAATCATTTTCCGTGCAACGCCACAATGGTTCATCTCAATGGATCAAAAAGGCTTACGTGATAATGCATTAGGCGAAATCAAAGACGTTAAATGGATCCCAAGCTGGGGACAACAACGTATTGAAAAAATGATTGAGAACCGTCCAGATTGGTGTATTTCACGTCAACGTACTTGGGGTGTTCCAATTACTCTGTTTGTTAATAAAGAAACAGATGAATTACACCCTAACAGTGTTGAAATGATGGAGCTTATTGCGCGTAAAATCGAAAAAGAGGGTATTCAAGCTTGGTGGGATCTAGAAGCTGAAACGCTATTAGGTTTTGAAGCAGATGAATACCGTAAAGTAACTGATACCTTAGATGTATGGTTTGATTCAGGTACAACACACTATTCAGTAGTGAATAAGCGCCCTGAATATACGCTAGCATCAGGTGAACAAGCTGAAGCTGATTTGTACCTTGAAGGTTCAGATCAACATCGTGGTTGGTTCCAGTCTTCATTAATGACAGGCATGGCAATCAATAACAAAGCACCTTACAAAGAAGTGTTAACACACGGTTTTGTGGTTGATGGTGACGGTAAAAAAATGTCTAAGTCATTAGGCAATGTTATGTCTCCTCAAACTGTAATGAATAACCTAGGCGCAGATATCTTACGTTTATGGGTTGCTTCTACTGATTACACTGGTGAGATCACTGTTTCAGATGAGATTTTAAACCGAAGTGCAGATAGCTACCGTCGTATTCGTAACACGTCACGTTTCCTATTAGCTAACTTAAATGGTTTTGAGCCAAGTACAGATCTTGTACCTAACGAAGAAATGGTTGCTTTAGATCGTTGGATTGTTGCACAAACATTAACCCTGCAAAATGACGTTATAGAAGCATACGACAGTTATAACCTGCATGTGGTTTATCAAAAAATAATGCACTTCTGCTCAATTGAGCTAGGTAGTTTTTACCTAGATATCATTAAAGACAGACAGTACACAGCAAAAGCAGACAGTAATGCTCGTCGTAGCTGTCAAACTGCATTGTTCCACATTGCTGAAGCATTAGTACGTTTAATGGCACCAATCCTAAGCTTTACAGCTGATGAGATTTGGGGACGCATGCCAGGTGAACGTGGTGAGTTTGTATTTACTGATGTTTGGTATGAAGGTTTATTCGGTCTTAATGATAACGAAGTATTAAGCAACGAAGCTTGGACAAAACTAATCTCTGTTCGTGCAGAAGTAAATAAAGCACTAGAACTAGCACGTAAAGAAAATGTGATTGGTGGTGGTTTAGAAGCTGAAGTTACTTTATATGTAAATGATCAAGTGAAAGAGCTACTAACTTCAGTTGAAGATGAATTACGCTTTATCTTAATCACTTCACAAGCTGAATTAAAATCTTTGGCAGATACGCCTGAAAATGCGATTCAAACAGAAGTGACAGGTTTATCTGTTACTGTTGTTAAAAGCGCTGCGGCGAAATGTGAGCGTTGTTGGCACCATAGAGAAGAAGTTGGCCAAAATGAGCAACATCCAGAACTATGTGGTCGTTGTGTTACTAATATCGATGGTGAAGGTGAAGTACGTAAATTTGCGTAA
>JBALXF010000488.1:0-2638 GCA_036961085.1 Psychromonas sp. | reverse complement strand
GTGGTTAGAAGTTAGCATCAATGATGAAACTAAACAGTCTCATCTAGATCAAATCATTACACAGTATGATGAAATCAAAGCGGATTACGATAAAGAGTTTGATATCAAGCGTCGTAAAATCACTCAAGGTGATGATCTGCCTCCTGGTGTTCAGAAAATTGTTAAAGTTTACTTAGCTGTTCGTCGTCGCCTACAACCGGGTGATAAAATGGCCGGTCGTCACGGTAACAAAGGTGTTATTTCAAACATTGTTCCTGTTGAAGATATGCCTCACGATGAGTTTGGTGTTCCTGTTGATATCGTGCTTAACCCACTGGGTGTACCGTCACGTATGAACATCGGTCAGATTCTTGAAACTCACTTAGGCCTAGCGGCTAAAGGTGTGGGCGAGAAACTTGAGCGAATGATCAAAAATCAACGTGAAGTAGAAATTGCTAAAGTACGTGAATTCGTACAAAAACTTTATTCGTTCGGTGATGCGCCTTGTCATGTTGATCTTAATGACTTTGATGATGAAGCAGTACTGCGTCTTGCTAAAAACCTATACAAAGGTTTACCAGTAGCAACTCCTGCGTTTGATGGTGCTAATGAAGGCGAAATACGTGAATTACTACGTATGGCTGATTTACCTGAATCGGGTCAGATCAAATTAACTGATGGTCGTACAGGTATTGAATTTGAACGTCCAGTAACCGTTGGTTACATGTACATGCTGAAACTGAATCACTTAGTTGATGACAAAATGCATGCACGTTCAACTGGTTCGTACAGTCTAGTAACACAGCAACCGCTTGGTGGTAAAGCTCAGTTCGGTGGACAGCGTTTCGGTGAGATGGAAGTATGGGCACTAGAAGCTTACGGTGCTGCTTACACGCTTCAAGAAATGCTTACTGTTAAGTCAGATGATGTTAATGGTCGTACTAAGATGTATAAAAACATCGTTGATGGCGATCATAGAATGGAACCAGGCATGCCTGAGTCATTCAACGTATTGTTGAAAGAAATCCGTTCGTTAAGTATCCACATCGAGCTAGATGAAGAAAGTAACTAAGCATTAAGCTGAAGTAAATATGTGGCGTCTTAGAGACTAAGGCGCCTAGTTTTAACTCCTATGGGAGATTAGCGTGAAAGACTTACTAAAGTTTTTAAAGGTACAAAACAAAACCAAAGAATTTGATGGCATCAAAATTGGTTTGGCATCGCCGGAAATAATCCGTTCATGGTCGTATGGTGAAGTTAAAAAGCCTGAAACAATTAACTACCGTACATTCAAACCTGAGCGTGAAGGTCTTTTCTGTGCGCGTATCTTTGGTCCTATCAAAGATTACGAATGTTTATGTGGCAAATACAAACGCCTAAAACATCGTGGTGTTATTTGTGAAAAATGTGGTGTTGAGGTAACTCAATCTAAAGTTCGTCGTGACCGTATGGGACATATCGAATTAGCATCACCAGTTGCACATATTTGGTTCTTAAAATCACTTCCGTCTCGTATCGGCTTAATGCTAGATATGACGTTACGTGATATCGAACGTATCCTATATTTTGAATCTTTCGTGGTTGTAGAGCCAGGAATGACTGATCTTGAGCGTCGTCAAATTCTTCTTGAAGAAGAATACTTAGACATGCTTGAGCAATGGGGCGATGAGTTTGAAGCACTAATGGGTGCTGAAGCTGTATTCTCTTTATTGAAACAGTTAGATTTAGAGCATGAAATCGCTGAAATGCGTGAAGAGTTAGGTACAACTAATTCTGAAACTAAGCGTAAAAAATTAACTAAACGTCTGAAATTGGTTGAATCTTTCCACCAATCTTCAAATAAACCAGAATGGATGATTCTGACTGTATTGCCAGTTCTTCCACCTGATTTACGTCCTCTAGTACCACTAGATGGCGGTCGTTTTGCTACATCTGATCTAAATGACTTATACCGTCGTGTTATTAACCGTAATAACCGTCTAAAACGTCTATTAGATTTAGCTGCACCAGATATCATCGTACGTAACGAAAAACGTATGTTGCAAGAGTCTGTGGATGCGTTATTAGATAATGGTCGTCGTGGACGAGCTATTACAGGTTCTAATAAACGTCCTCTTAAATCGCTTGCAGATATGATTAAAGGTAAGCAGGGTCGTTTCCGTCAGAATCTACTAGGTAAACGTGTAGATTACTCTGGCCGTTCTGTAATCACAGTAGGACCAACATTGCGTTTACACCAATGTGGTCTTCCTAAGAAAATGGCACTTGAGTTATTCAAGCCATTTGTTTACGGAAAATTAGAAGCTTTAGGTCTAGCGACAACAATTAAAGCAGCTAAGAAACTAGTTGATCGTGAAGGTGGTGAAGTATGGGACATCCTTGAAGGTGTTATCCGTGAACATCCAGTGCTACTTAACCGTGCACCAACACTTCACAGACTAGGTATCCAAGCATTTGAACCAGTACTAATCGAAGGTAAAGCGATTCAGCTTCACCCGCTAGTATGTGCGGCATACAACGCCGATTTCGATGGTGACCAAATGGCGGTACACGTACCGTTAACAATCGAAGCACAGCTAGAAGCACGTACCTTGATGATGTCTACGAATAATATCCTATCACCAGCAAATGGTGAGCCGATTATCGTACCTTCACAAGA
>JBALXF010000487.1:0-2650 GCA_036961085.1 Psychromonas sp. | reverse complement strand
AGCAATATATTTATTTACAACTCTGTCATCACTCATTTTAGTTCCAGTTATGGAAACCTTTAAATATTTAAGGATCCCTTTATGCACAACGTCTTGAATTTAGCGCCCGAAGTCTGTTTAACAAACGATCAAGAGATCCCTTTATTAAACGAGTTATATGACTTAACGCCTGACAATGTTCTATTGAGCCAAGAGCATTATGAATCAGAAGTGCGTTCATACCCGCGTCGTTTACCGATCGCGATTAAACATAGCCGAGGGGTGATAATTGAAGATACAAAAGGTCAACTATACCTAGACTGTCTTGCTGGCGCAGGTGCATTGCCACTTGGTTATAATCATAGTGAGATCAACCAAGTATTGATCGCGCAATTAAACCAAGGTGTGCCTTATCAGACATTGGATATTACTACGCCAAGTAAAGATGCGTTTATTAAATCTGTGATGCAGTTTTTACCAACTAACTTTGCTAAGAATGCACGCATTCAATTCTGTGGTCCTTCTGGTGCAGATGCAGTTGAAGCCGCGATTAAATTAGCCAAACTTTATACTAAACGTAATACTATGCTGTCTTTTCATGGCGCATACCACGGAATGACCAATGGAGCACTGTCGCTGACCGGTAACTTAGGTGCTAAAGAGCGCCGCACTGGTTTGATGTCTGATGTGCATTTTTTACCTTTCCCATATAGCTTACGTTGTACTTTTGGTCTCGGCGGTGATGAAGGCGCGAAACAAAGTATCCGTTATATAGAATCCGTTTTATGTGATGATGAAAGTGGTATTACCAAACCGGCTGCTATTATTGTTGAGCCTATCCAAGGCGAAGGTGGTGTTATCGTTGCCCCTGCATTCTGGTTACAAGAGTTACGCCGTCTTACCAGTGAACATGGCATATTACTAATCTTTGATGAGATTCAATGTGGTATTGGCCGAACGGGTGATAACTTTGCCTTTGAAGAATCCGGTATTGAACCAGATATTCTGATCTTATCTAAAGCCGTTGGTGGCGGTATGCCAATGTCGATTATTTTATATAACAAAAAATTCGACCATTGGAATGCCGGAGAACATACAGGCACATTCCGTGGTAACCAACTGGCAATGGCAAGTGGTGCAAAAACCTTAGAAATCATACAACGTGATAATTTAACTGAAAATGCACGACAACGTGGTAAACAGCTACGTGCTTTATTACGTGATATTCAAAAAAATAGTGATTGTATTGCAGAAGTGCGTGGACGCGGCTTAATGTGCGGTATGGAAATTGTTAAAGCGGGTGAATTGGATTCCTTAGGGCGTCCTGTTAGCGATCCTGAGCGTGCCTTATTGATTCAACGCGCTGCATTAGAGCGTGGTTTAATTATTGAAAAAGGTGGCCGAAAAGGTGCTGTTTTACGTTTTTTACCACCACTGATTATCAGTGAAACACAAATTGATTTTGTGGCTAAAACGCTAGCAACAGCAATTCAATGCACACAGGGTTAAGAGATTGAATCAATCTAATAAAAATTGGTCAGAGCATTTCATTCAAATTGGCGAAAATAACCAGAGTTTTGAAACGGCCAGTAAACTGACACTAGAAAGCATCCATGAAATGTTTGTTGATTGCACTAAACCCTACTCGGGTTTAGCACCGCAATTATTAAAACAAGCCATTTATGACAGTAACTTAGATCAAGTTGAATCAATGCCTACAGTGATTCAGCAGACTAACGATCTGATTGCAAAAAATTCAATTATGGTGCAACACCCGCACTGTATTGCGCATTTACATACGCCACCATTAATCTCGGCGGTATTGGCTGAGTTTTATATTGCAGCGTTGAATCAATCAATGGATTCTTGGGATCAAGCTTCAGCAGCAACCTTTCTCGAGCAATTTATTGTCGATTGGTTAGTTAAAACCTATTCATTAGGCGATACAGCTGATGGCGTATTTACCAGCGGCGGCACCCAAAGCAATTTAATGGGGCTATTATTGGCGCGAGATTGTTTCGCTAACACCTATTCTGGTCATAATATCCAGCAAGATGGGTTACCTGATTACGCTAATAAATTACGTATAATCTGCTCAGATAAGAGTCATTTTACGATTCAAAAATCAGCGTCATTAATGGGGCTAGGTGCACGCTCAGTTGTCTGCGTTAAAACCAATAATCAAGGTCAGATGGATACCAATGATCTAGACAACGCTATTACTTCGTTAAATGCGCAGGGGTTAATACCTATGGCCGTTGTTGCGACTGCAGGTACAACCGATCACGGCGCAATTGATGATTTAGAAACGATTGTTGAAATCAGCCATAATGCCGGTTTATGGTGTCATATTGATGGTGCCTACGGTGGTGCTTTAATACTCAGTAAAAAACATAAAAACCGTCTTAAAGGCATTGAATTAGCTGACTCTGTTAGTGTTGATTTCCATAAACTATTCTATCAAACAATTAGTTGTGGCGCCCTTTTAGTTAAACATAAAAGCAATTTCAGTAGTCTGCTCTACCATGCCGATTATCTTAATCGTGAAGATGATGAACTGCCTAACTTGGTTGATAAAAGCATCGCCACCACAAAACGCTTTGATGCTTTAAAAATGTTTATGACATTAAAAGCAGTCGGTGCTGATACCTTGGGTGAAATGTACGACCAA
>JBALXF010000486.1:0-2653 GCA_036961085.1 Psychromonas sp. | reverse complement strand
GGCGAAAGTACTAGCTGGAAATTTAATGACGATAATGCCCCTTACTTCGTTGATTTTATTCCACAAGTGATAACAAATTCCCCAGAAGCCGTATTATGCTTAGCACTCGCAGGAGCGGGAGTGGTGCGTTTACCAATAATGCTGAGTAAACCCTATGTTGATAAGGGGGAATTGTGTGAATTATTTATGGGTAAATACCTATTTACTTCGCCAATCTACGTGCTTTATCCTTCCCGTCGTTATATGCCAGAACGAGTACGACTATTGTTGCAATTTCTATTGGATAATGTGCCGAAAGCAATAGGGCAATTAATATGAATAGTTGGCTATGTAGAATTTTAATAGCAATATTTACAATACATTAAGTGTAAATAACCACAGTTTAAAATAGATATAAATTATTATTGTGCCATTTTATGCAACAGTTCATTCCACCAAAGTGTATTTATTGTACGATTAATAAACTCTAAACTCTCCTCCATCAAATAGTAATCAATTAAGAGATGGAGTGACATCATGAAAATCAATAAAAAGTTATCCCTAAAAATTATATTTTGGCTAACAATGGGCACAGCGCAAATAATTGCATTTATCTTATTTAAAGAGTTAGCCGACTTAAGCCAATGGGTGATTCAGGGAGCAAGAGAAGGCACTATGGCCATTTGGTATAACCGTATACCACTTGCCATTACCAGTGTAATAGCTTTAGCTATTGCTTCCGCAATTTGGTTAAAAACCAAAGCTGGAGTGGGTAAAAAAGGTTTTATTGCATTACTGGTATTATTTGCAATTAATTGGTTCAGTGGGATTATTAATCCACACCTTATGATGCGCCCTCGCCAAGATAATGCTGTTTTTATTAATATTGAACAAGCACAAAAATATATTACTCCAGAAGAAAGTGTCATTGTTTATGAAATCGATGGCAAAGCACGAGCTCATGCTGATAAACAGGTGTTACGACCACACGTTGCAGGTGGCGAGCCAGTTAATGGTACCGAAGTCGTTATGACCTATTGCGGGCTTACTAATTTAGGTATGGCTTTTATCCCTGAAATTGATGGTCAAGCTGTCGATATGGCACCTATGACACAGCTTGAAAATAACTTAGTGTTATTTGATAAAAATACTAATGAACCAATCCAACAGTTGTGGGGACAAACAGAAGCTGATGTTATCGCTAATATTGACCGCGGAATGAAAGAGTACCCAACTTTCCGTATGCCTTTTGCAACATTTTCACAGGCGTATCCTGACGGAGAAGTGTTTATTAATGATTACCTTGTTGAAGATATGCGCACCAGTTTTTGGTCGAACCCAGTTGTATTTGTTTATGATAGAGCGATGGAGTTGATCTTCGAAACAGCAATTCATTTTCAAGAAACAGAAGAAGCACCCGTTTTCCCAACAATCGAACATTTCGACGACCGACTAACAAATAAAGAACTTATATGGGGATTCG
The DNA here is from genome assembly GCA_036961085.1 of Psychromonas sp. Lineage (GTDB taxonomy): Bacteria > Pseudomonadota > Gammaproteobacteria > Enterobacterales > Psychromonadaceae > Psychromonas. The sequence goes on along the minus strand of JBALXF010000486.1, from coordinate 1,191 downwards.
ATATCAATGATGATTATGTGTCTTATACCGAAGAGTTTGTGAAAGAAAATGGTCACTTAATTAATGTTACGGTTGGCGGTCAAGATATAGTTATTAGTTACGATGAACAGTATCAAAGCTTAGGTATTTTCTACAATAATACGTCGAGCAATATTAATAGCATAGATTTCTTCGGTATGACTGATATAGGTATAAAATTACAACGTGTTGAAACTGTTAAAGCAGGAATATATTGGGTAGTCTGGGCGAATTTCTTCCCCGAAACAGATTTAAACCGAATCTAAGTCATACACCAATATAGATAGAATTTTTTAATGACCTAGCGATGCAAATAGTAAGCATTGCTAGGTCATTTTTGTCTTGAAACATGAAAAATAGAGAAGACTAGAAAGAAAAGCCAACCAGAAACTCGGTTGTTGTATCGGTACCAGAAAAGCTATCACGATCGTCTAAAAACTTTTCCTGTTTTATACCTAGGCTTAATATCATTGGACTATTTAAATAGGAAATACCTGCTCTGTATCCTAAGGTATCAGCATCAGTATTGCCGCTGATAAAATAATGGCTATATAGTACGCCTAAATAGGGTCTAAATTGCTCACTAAGCGGAATGAAGTAGGTCGACTCAGCACTGAGTTTAGATACATCTGGTGAGCCGGAAAACCAATATTCATATCCACCTGCCACAGATAAATTATCTATCACAAAATAATTAGCGGACACACCGAGAATAGTATAATCCTCACGACCTATCGAGGCGCCACTAATTTTGACTGCAACCCCTTTATTACCTTTGTCGAACGCTGATGCATGTGTCAAAAAGCTTGAAGCTAATAAACAAATGAATAAAAAGAATTTCATCTTTTTTCCTAGTTAATGTTGATAAGATATAACAACATTAGTTTAAGGATTTAAAAGGCGCAAAAATGATTAGGTAAGAATAAGATCATCCTCATATTAAGCTTAATAAAGGTGTTGTCTCACGGTTTTTGATATTCAGCGGTGAGAGGAGATTATTTTCGAACCTGCTGTACATGGATAAACGTTGTAAAATAAAACATGCTTATGTAGATGACTCAGGTGATCTTTTGCAAAAAACTTAAAAACACGACCACGCACACTTCAATCAACTGCGGAACTACGTTTCGGTTTGAGTTCATTTACAGAAGCGCTTCACGCTACACGGAGGAA
>JBALXF010000485.1:0-2654 GCA_036961085.1 Psychromonas sp. | reverse complement strand
TCTTTCAAAACGTAGTGCATTAAGTTACAACACAGGAGTTACTTGGTTTACAAAACCCTCTTCTTACCTTTCCAATACTCACTTCTCTGTCGTTTATCGACAAAACATACTGCGTAAATGGCTTTTTTATGAACTAATACCCGAGGTAAATTGGGAGAAAGAAGATGAACTCAGTCATACCAAGCAAATTTATAAATTCACCCTGCGTTTAGAAGTATTATTTGAAAATATCTAATACTAAACGAAGGCTTTAATCGTACAATGGTTCCTTCTTTATAAAAAAGTCCCTCTAGTCTTATCCCCTACTTTTACGCCCCTAAACGAATCACGCTTAGTAACACTATCACGACAATAATTTATTATTTACAGTTTACAATACCTGTGTAATATCATTTTTGATATATCACGAATATCACTTCTGTGATTGTTAGATTTTCCAATTTATTTACAATTTCAACTACTTAAACTGTAAAGGGATTTTACAAAATTATTGGAATAATTAAAATAAATGTCTTTTTATAAAAACAAATTATCTATCATTACAACTGCTGCGTTAGTTTCTTTCTCACACAGTGCATTTACCGAAGAGCAACCTGAACTACAGGATATGTCCGATCCATTAGCCGTATTTACACAAGCAGGCGCAGGTTACACTGACAAGGGTATAAACCTAAAAATAGGGCAAACCTATGATACCGGTAGCGATATAACAATGGGCATGAACATCATTGAAGTTAAAGGTATTGCTGGTGAGTTAACAGGCTTTAGCAGTGGTAATGAGCGCGATGACTCTATCGATTCACTTCGTTTCCGTAACTTTACTGTTGATCTAACTAATGGTCGAGGCAAGCAAATTGATGTTAATTTAGCCTTTACTGATGAAGCCGGTGCGCAAGGCACTGCATCATATAGCTTTATACAGGCATTACCTAAAATGGGTCCAGTTAATTTATATCCATTAGCAGGAGCGGGTGTTGCATTTGGTGAGTCATTCGATCCTCTTGATGCTGGTGCAGGTGCAGCTCAAGACCGTTGGGATCTACATGGCAGTTTTTATGTCGTTGGTTTATACAGCAAGGTAGAGATTACCGATAAATGGTGGTTTAACTATAACCCAATGTATATGGGAACAATATCAGGTAGCGACACTTATAAGAATGCAGGGTTAGATGGTGATGATACGTTATTACTTCATGAGGTAGTCCTTAGCTATCAAATTAATGCACGAACTAATGTGCGTTATTTTGCTAACTGGTCTGAAAATAAGAACTTCTCAAGCGGTGATCACCGTATTGAAGCAAACTATCAGTTTTAAGTTGTAAGCTAGATCCTTGTGACGTGAAACAAAGTGAATATAGCTAGATTAGCTTTATTCACTTTATTAACCGAGCTCACTCGCTAATACCCGTTCAGTGATATTTTCCAACCATTTAAATTTAGCCGATTGCATGAATTTACTGTTATAAATTACGCCTAATTTTTTGATATTCCTCTGTTCGCTATCCTGTACTTGAATCAAGCTATATAAATCCTTAGACAAATTATTTAATAAACAGGTTGGCGCAATAAAAATGACATCGCTGGCTAATACTTGCCGTAATAATGGCTTGATTTGTTGACTACGCAGCATCGCTTTAGTTGGCGGAGATATTTTATTAAATTCTTGAACCAACATATTGAACGTATTGTCAGCAGGGATAATCAATCCGGCTAAATAATGGCTAAACAACTCTTCTATAACGAGTGTTTGACCAGCTTGTGGATGATCAACTCTACAGATCCCTGCAAAACAATATTTGCCAATATGTACTTGTTGTAACGACTTCGATACCTCTAACGGATAAAAGCTAACCGCTAAATCTAGTTCGCCACTGATTAAATCTATACTGCTATGAGGGCTAAAACTATGCAGCTCTACATTTAAATTTGGAGCATCTTTCTGTATAGCTTGAAATAACTGATAGCCATGCGTCTCCATAATAAATTCATTGAGCGCAATTTTTAATGTCCCTGTTAACGTGTCAGGACGAAAAACATCACCAATCAAGGCAAGTTCTAATTGTTCAAATAATTTAGGCAAGGTTACGGCTAGTTGTTCAGCTTTGGGGGTGAGTTTCAAGCCACGACTTTCTCTTAAGAAAAGAGGATCATCCAAACTTTCTCTTAATTTAGCCAGTGTTCGGCTGATAGCAGGCTGACTAGTATTTAATAGTTCAGCTGCCTTATTCGTATTTTTTACTTGTAGTAATACAAGTAATGTTTTTAAAGTATTTAAATCAAAGTCTGATATGTTCAAAGAGATCCAACCACTCAATAATGGCATTAAACAAGTTAATAGGGTTATTAATGGCGAATTGTATAGCACACAATGTTACACAGCTAATAATTAAAGAAAATAAAGTTGCGAACTAGCAGTGTAGTTAGCGTTGATTAGTATTAATGAAACTAAAAAATGGGGGGAATATAGATAAAACTATGTTCTATAAATGGGTGAAGAATTTGAGGATTAAGCTGATTTTGGAAATAGATTAACGTGCTTATGTAGATGACTCAGGTGCTATTTTGCAAAAAACTTAAAAACACTACCACGCACACTTCAATCAACTGCGGAACTACGTTTCGGTTTGAGTTCATTTACAGAGGTGCTGCACGCT
>JBALXF010000484.1:0-2690 GCA_036961085.1 Psychromonas sp. | reverse complement strand
TTTTTGTTATCACGAAGATCTACCTGTAGATGCAAATTGTCGGGCCTGTTTAGTCGAAGATGCAAGTACTAAGCAGGTATCTACTTCATGTACTCTGCCGGTAAGTTCGGGGTTAACGCTGTTAAGCGAACAAAGCTCGCGTGTTAAACGGCTACGAAAAATTAATATGGAATTACTTTTAGCCGGACACCAAGAGCATTGTCCTCGTTGTTGTGCGCAGCTTGATTGTGCAACCGCAGAACAAATGCGTAAATATGGTGTTAGCGGAGAGAGATTTAAACGCGATGGACAAGCTGTTTCTGCTCTGCATCAACTTGGCAATGCAGTCGAATTTGATCCGCAAATATGTATTGCCTGTAATAAATGTGTTGAGGCCTGTGAAGAGATGGGTATTGGCTATTTAGCCCTTTCCGGTAAAGGTTATAAAACCCGTATTGATTACATTAAAGATGCCCAAATAGCGTGCATCTATTGTGGTCAATGCACGGCGCATTGCCCCGTTGCCGCAATACGAGAACAAAGTCATTTAAGTGATGTGGAAAAGGTGCTTAAAGATAAAACAAAAGTAGTGATTGTACAAACAGCTCCTGCAGTGCGGGCAAGTATTGGTGAAGAGTTCAACATGCCCCATGGTGAAAATTTAATGGCTAAGTTGAGTACAGCATATCGTCTACTTGGCTTTGATAAAGTCTTTGATGTTAATATGGGCGCAGATATTACCACTATTGTTGAAGCACAAGAGTTAGTGGATCGCATTCGCAATAATGGCATTTTACCTATGTTTACTTCTTGTTGCCCCGGCTGGGTAAAATATGTTGAATTTTACCATCCAGAATTAATTGAAAACTTAACCACATCGCGTTCTCCGCAAATACATTCCGGTCTAGCCTATAAAAGCTGGTGGGCTGAAAAGAATGGGCTAGAAGCAAAAGATATTGTGGTCGTTTCTACTATGCCCTGTACTGCTAAAAAAGATGAAGCCGCTAATCAATCATTAAACCTTGATGGACTCAAAGGCGTTGACTATGTGCTAACCACCAGAGAGTTAGTAAGTTTGATTAAGAAAAATAACATAGATCTTGCCAATTTACCTGCTTCTGAGATTGATAAATATGCTGAACATTCAGGTGCAGCTGCAATCTATGGCGCATCTGGTGGTGTGATGGAGTCTGCATTGCGTTCTGCTCATGATCTGATTACTGGAGGGGATCTTCAACAAATTGAATTTACAGCTGTGCGCGGTATGCAGGGGATTAAAAAAGCACAAATCCGCATCGAAGATTTGACCCTAAAGGTAGCGGTAGTATCAACCATGCAAAGTGTGCAAACTATCTTGAAAGAGTTGCAAGAAGATCCTCATGCATATGATTATATTGAAGTAATGTCTTGTTCCGGTGGTTGTGTTGGGGGCGGGGGGCAGCCTATTCCATCGACTAAGGCACTTATTAAAGCGCGAGCAAAAGATCTTTATAGCTTAGATTCGCAGAAAAAAGTGCGCAAAGCACATCAAAACCCCGTGGTTCTGGAGTATTTTAATTATCTTAAAGGACTTCCCTGTAACCAGAGGAGGCAGTTATTACATCGAGCTTATAATAAAAGCAATAAAAATGAATAACATTCACTATTATCGATATTTGCTAAATTAATGTGCGAAAAAAAGTCAATAGTGAAACCTTCATTACCCTTAAATAGAATTACTTAGCCTTCAGTGTTTCAAGTGTTTATTTACCATCAAGTGACTATAATTATCTTCTAGCAACTAACAAGTTAGAGCAGATAGTTATAATAATTGTTTTAGTCACTCCTAATAATCAAGGAGGAGGGGAAATAAACTGAAAAAGTGGAGGAAGTATGCGAGAAATTTTAATTGATTGGCGGCGTTTATTACTTCATTCATTATATTTTTTTATATATTCATTTTTCATGACAATTTTTATTGTGATTTGGTTTTCAAATGACCTAACTGCGGCTTGGGATAAATTCATGATATTAACTAGATCTGAAATAGAGGTTTCATTTTTTCTGGCTTTTACATTATTTATTTATATTAGCTTTCCTCTATTGATGTTGCGTTTCATATACTACTTTCTAAAAATGCTCCACCGAGGTCGTAAAAAAGGTATTTCGCTGATCAGCTATAAAGTTTTATTTAACCCTATAAACTTCCTTTTTTTTGGTAGTTTACTAAATCAACAAGGCATTATTTACCGCAGGCGTTGTTTAACGTCAATGGTATTGATGATTGCTTTGTACCTGTCTATTTACCTAGTTATTTAAGAATGATGATAAAAAAGTGAGTTAAATTCGCTCATTTTCTGTTTAGTATTGTTTATAGCAATTTTAATCATTAAATGATCTATTTAGATGCTATAAAAAATCAAAGTATTGATCGTAGTAATTTTATGAGTCGGTATCAATTTTTGTATCTAGGACGCGGGGGAGTTCTCCAAGTTTATGGCCTGAAAAATAGACTGGCTGCGCATCCTTACTGCACATCCTCACGACCACAACTAATACTTAATTTGCAGGTTAAGACTCGGCTAAGCTTTATCGAAATAACTGCTAAGCAATCGTTATTAGCAGAGCAATTTAGATCTGCTAAATAGATTGCATTACATGCTTATGCACTTAACTCAGGTGAAAATGGAAAATAATTTAAATCCCTAAAAATCAAAAGATTACAACATCCA
>JBALXF010000483.1:0-2690 GCA_036961085.1 Psychromonas sp. | reverse complement strand
GCTTTTAGGGCTTCACAAGTGAAAATATTCTGATATTATTCACCGCGAAATGAAGGAGGGGTTCCCGAGTGGCCAAAGGGAGCAGATTGTAAATCTGCCGCGAAAGCTTCGGTGGTTCGAATCCACCCCCCTCCACCATTTCAATCTTTCCTTTTAATACCTCATTAATACTCTCAAAAAAATCAATAGTAACAACCTATACTAATTCCCTATAAAACGATTTAAAGTGTTTTTAAATACCCTATTTTTTAATTATTTTTTATAAATAAATTAATTTTTAAACAATAAAAAAGCCCAATACGATTAACATATTGAGCCTTAATATTATTTTCGCCCTACTTTAGCCTTTTAATTCAGCCAGTTTTAACTTGATGCGCTTTTCTGATATTGGATAGGCAGTACCTAACTGTTGCGCAAACAAAGACACTCGTAGTTCTTCCATCATCCAGTAAATTTCAGCTAATTGAGGGTTATCCTTTTCCGAGCTAAGCAGTGTCTTACAAACGGCGTTATAGCGTTGCTCTAATTCCTGTAAAGTAATCGTATGTAACCTGTCTTGTGTCGGGTTAATCGGTAACTTTTCTAAACGCCTTTCTAATGCCTGTAAATAGCGTTTAAGATCAACTAACTTGTTATGACCGACCTGACATGCAAAACCAGGAAAAATAAGACGCTGTAACTGTGATTTAATGTCCCCTTGCGCTACCAGCATAGTTAAATCTACTTTACCCTTAAGCCTTTTATTAATCGCATGAGCGAGCGTTAACACCTGTTCTACTAATTGCGTAATTTCCAAGGTTGTGTCAGCAAGTTTAGCGCGCACCGTTTCTTTTTGTATTTCAAATTGTTCAGCATTCTGAACATCACCTAGCCCATCCAAAATCGCATCAACGGCACAAGCGATACAATCATCAATCAGATCCTTTACCTGCCCAAACGGATTAAAATACAAACCTAATTTCGCTTTATTCGGCAGACTTTGTTGCAAGTATTTAACTGGAGATGGCACATTTAATAACACTAAACGACGCAGCCCTGATTGATTCTTTCTCTGCGCCTTCTCTTCACTATCAAACAATTCAATCGCGACACTCTTGTTTTTATCAACCAATGCAGGGAAGGCTTTTACTTCATAACCACCATGGTCTTTTTTAAAGGATTTTGGCAGATTACCAAAGTTCCATTCAATTAAGTTTGTTTTTTCAATGCCCTGATTGGAAACCTTTGATAAGGTCTGTTTTACTTCACCTTTAAGTTGATGTTGTAAAGCAAGCAAATCAGAAGAAATAGCGACACTTTTTTTATGTTCATTAATAACATTAAACTTCATCTTCAAATGTGTTGGCAGTGCCGAAATATCCCATGATTTCTCCGGAATACGCACTCCCGTCATTCTTAATAACTGTTTTTCGAATGCTTCTAATAACGAAGATTGCAAAGGTTGCATCACCGCCATTGCTGCTTGTGCGTAATTAGGTGCCGGTACAAAGTTACGGCGGATCGCTTTAGGCAGTGTTTTAATTAACGCAATTAATAACTCTTCTCGCAAAGCAGGTATCTGCCAATCAAAGCCGCTAGGTTGGATTTGATTTAATAGTGCTAAAGGTATATCAACTGTCACACCATCTTGAGCTGTACCCGGTTCAAAGGCGTAATTAAGCTTTAATTTAAACGCCCCCTGCTGCCAAGAATCAGGATAAGCATTCTCAGTCACTTTTTCAGCATCGTGTGCCATCACTAAACTACGTTGATAGTTTAATAATTCAGGTTGTTGTTTCTTTTCTCTATTCCACCAGCTATCAAACTGTTTCCCACTAGCAACATTAGTTGGAATATGTTGGTCATAAAAATAGAATAGGGTTTCATCATCGACCAAAATATCGCGACGGCGAGATTTATGCTCAAGTTCTTCGATATCTTCAAGCAATGCTTGATTGTCTTTGAAGAACTGATGGCGAGTAATAAACTCACCTTCGACTAACGCATGACGAATAAATAACTCACGACAAATAACTGGATCTATTTGGGTGTAAGTCACTTTACGCTTAACTACAATCGGTAAGCCATATAAGGTTTGATTCTCAAATGCGCCGACTACCCCAGATTTTTTCTGCCAATGTGGTTCGCTATAACTACGTTTAATTAAATGCTGTGCTTGATGTTCAACCCACTCCGGTTTTATACGCGCAGCAAATCGGCCAAACAGTTTTGAAGTTTCAACTAATTCAGCAAACATGCCCCACTTCGGCTGCTTCTTGAACAGACCTGAGCCTGGGAACATAAAGAATTTACTGTTGCGCGCACCTAAGTATTCAGCCTCTTTATCTTTGAAACCGATATGCGATAACAAACCTGCTAATAATGCTTGATGAATGCTATCAAAACTCGCTTCTTCGCTATTTATTTTGATATCTATTTCATCGGTCACTTGCTTAATTTGAGCGTAAATATCCTGCCATTCACGTACCCGCATGTATGCTAAAAAGTCTTTTTGGCACATTTTCCTGAACTGACTACTAGACAGATCGTTACGCTGCTCTTTGAGGTAATTCCAAAGATTGATAAAGGCCATGTAATCTGAGTCTTTATCATAAAAGCGGCGGTGTTTTTCATCACTCGCTTGCTGTTTATCCATTGGACGTTCACGTGGATCTTGAATACTTAATGCAGCACTAATTACCATTACTTCA
>JBALXF010000482.1:0-2702 GCA_036961085.1 Psychromonas sp. | reverse complement strand
TACAAAGACATGAAAGGTAGTTAGATTAAAAGTATTGAAGACATGACCAAAGCAACTCCCCCTATCACAATATTTAGCTTGACTGATACAAAAACCCCTGTGAAAATGCGAAGCAAATTGCTTATCAAAATTTCAACTGAGTTTAATAAGCCGCTTCGTATAACCCCATTAATAAGGTATGGGGGTCTCTACCAGAATCCGTAAATTTCTGATTACGAAGAGTTAAGTAATTAATCAATTGCTTTCTCTTTGTATAGATAAAATTTATTATTTAGAGAAGCTTTTAATCGTAAACAATCGGATTGAGAGAAATATATGAACCATTTTATTAACGGATTACCCAAAGTTGAACTGCACCTTCACATTGAAGGCTCTTTAGAGCCTGAGCTTATGTTTGCACTTGCCAAACGTAATCAAGTTGTTATTCCGTTTAATTCCCCACAAGAAGTCCGCGATGCCTATCAGTTCGACAACCTACAATCATTTCTCGATATTTATTATCAAGGTGCAAATGTCTTAATCCACGAACAGGATTTTTTCGATTTAACCTGGGCTTATTTATTACGCTGTAAACAAGATAATGTCATCCATACTGAGATTTTCTTTGATCCGCAAACCCACACTGCCCGTGGCATCAGCTTCGACACAATAGTTAATGGTATACACCGCGCCCTGCAACAAGCAAAAAATGAGTTAAATATATCAAGTCGTTTGATCATGTGTTTTTTACGTCATTTAGATGAAACCTCTGCATTTGAAACCTTAACGCTTGCACTGGCACACAAAGAAAAAATCATTGCAGTGGGCTTAGATTCCTCAGAATTAGGTCATCCACCAGAAAAATTTCGACATGTTTTCCAACAAGCATTACAAGAAGGTTTTTTAACGGTTGCACATGCTGGTGAAGAAGGTCCTGTACAAAACATTCATGACACATTAGAACTGCTAGGTGCGACACGTATTGATCATGGGGTACGTTGTGTTGACGATGTAGCACTAATGGACCGTCTTATTGCACAGAAAATGCCTTTAACCGTATGCCCGCTGTCTAATACAAAATTAAAAGTGTTCGATAGTATGCAGCAACATAATGTGGTTAAGCTATTACGCCAAGGTCTATGTGTGACCATAAATTCGGATGATCCTGCCTATTTTGGCGGTTATATGAATGACAATTTCATCGCTGTTGCCGATGCTCATCCAATGACAAAAGATGAAATTGCCCAATTTACCTTTAATGCAATTGAAGCGAGTTTTATTTCTGAGCAAGAAAAAACAATCCTGCGGGAACTTACGCAAGCCTATCTAAAATAATTGGAGCTGTACCCTAATGTGGCACCATCAGGATGTGCCACAGTTTGTATTGCTAGGTTTATAAAAATTAATGGCATTTTCACTGAATACCTTAAGTGCAGCAGACTCTCCCAATGTATCTGCTACCATTATAAAGTCATTATCCGAATAGTCTCGAGGAGCCCTGGTCGATGGTAAATCACTACCAAACATCAATGCTGATGGGTTTGCTGCATATAGCGATTTCAGTATTAGAGGGACATTAAAATCGACGCGACTAAATCCAGTCGCTTTTACTTTTACGCCCTTTTCAGCCATTTTAATCAATAACTTGACGCCAGCATGACTTAAGCCAAGGTGATCAATGCTGAGTGCAGGCAACTTTAACAATGTGCTATATAACTCATTTAACTCTTTGGCATCGACATATAACTCAACATGCCACTTAGCAAGTTCGTGCACTCGCTGTGCCATGTACGTTAAATGCCTAATGACATCCTTATCTCCACGTCTTAAATTGAAACGAACTCCCCTTACTCCTTTTGTATTTAGCTGCAGAATCTGCTGATCGGATACATCTACAGATAACTGCGTTATACCGACAAATGCATCACCGAGATCTGTTAACGCTTGTATTAAATAGCCCTGATCATTGGCTTGAAATGAGCCTGAAACAATAACGCCGCCGGTTAGGTGATACTCGGACATTCTGGCTAGATATTGTTGATGAGTAAAAATTGGCGGTAAATAGCCATTATTTTGAATCAAAGGGAATCGATTATCAATGATATGTAAATGGCTATCAAATAATGGAAATGGATATAAATTTAGTGATGAACATGCTGTTTTATTTAACATTGATGACATGCCTGACTCCCTTAACAATACCCATTTCTATATATCGTCTAATTGATATCTGACCAGACAGCAAACTCATTACCACTAGGCTCCTTGAAATGAAAACGGCGCCCTCCTGGAAATGGAAAAATAGCTTGGATAATCTCTCCGCCAGACTGTTTTATCTTAGCAAGCGTTTGCTCAATATTCTTACTATAAAAAACAATCAAAGCCGCACCATTTTCTGCTGATGAATACTGCTCAGATTTAAAAAAACCGCCATCAAGTCCCTCACCACTAAAGGCTGTATATTCAGGTCCATAATCGGTGAATGTCCAAGCAAAAGCAGACTCAAAAAATTTTTTGGTTTTATTAATATTATTGGCTGGAAATTCCACATAATTGATTTTTTCATGCACGTTCATTTTATCTCCCTGTTATTAAGCAACTGTTTTTTTATAGTGTAGTTGCTTTTTAATCTGATCATTAGCAGTAACAATATAATAGCTAAGTAACAAACAATTATTGAGACGAATTCTCATTATGACTTATTACAGGGCAGGTTAAATGGG
>JBALXF010000481.1:0-2716 GCA_036961085.1 Psychromonas sp. | reverse complement strand
CAATTAATATTGTGTCATTATTTATCTTTTTTTTAGTAAAACCAGCCAGATGAATCTCTTGAACAGTCGAATGATTAATGACATCTATATAGTTTTGTACTGAAAACTGATGATTAGTCGCACTGACATAAACGTTATTTAAATCCAGCAGTAATCCACAACCTGTTTGTTTGGTGATTTCATTAAGGAATTCTGGTTCACTCATATCACCCTGTTTATATTCCAAATAGGAAGAGGGGTTTTCTATTAAAATTTGTCTCTGTAAGTGTTCCTGCACTTGATTTACGTTATCTATAAAATACTGCAACGCTTCATGGGTGTAGGGAACAGGTAATAAATCATTAAAAAATATGTTTTGTAACGAGCTCCAACTAAGGTGGTCTGATACAAGCGTTGGTTGAAATCTATCGACCAGTTGTTTTAGATTACGGAGATGTTGTTGACTAACCTTTTCACTACTGCCAATGGATAAACCGATACCATGAAAGCTAAGAGGGTAATGCTCCGCAAGTTGTTCAAGATAAAAGTGGTTTTGACTGTGCGGGTTAAAATAGTTTTCACTATGGAGCTCTAAAAATCCAACTTTTGGTAAAGACGTTAATATGTCTTGATGATGTGGACAACGTAAACCTATGCCAACTGCTCCTGGATTCATTTTGTTCAATGAACTTATCCTTATTTAGTAAGGTATTAGGGAGGTAAGCTCCCTAATACCTCGCTAATACTATGCTTTAGGCTCTAAACTACCGCCTGCTAATTTGTCACATAAGCCTTTTGGTACAGCAATAAAAGCATCGGCTTGATTATCAACTTTTGATGTGCCAGCACAAGAACTGGTTTTTGTTGCGCAATCATTTTGACCTGCAGCTGCTACGCCATAACATTTCTCTTTACCAGCAGCCATTGCTGGCGTTGAAATTAGCGCACTACCAACTGCGAAAAGAGTAGAAACTGTTGCAGCCAAAGCAAGATTTGATTTTTTCATAACAAGTATCCTTATTAAACATTAATTGAAGCATGTACAACTGAAATGCAATGCTCAGTTATTACGGTCATTAATATAAACCGTGTTTCTTCGTATAAAATTTCACATTTTTATATTATTTTTTTAATATTTCATTAACATTCAATGTTAGATACTTATTTTGAATACGCTAATAATTGAATTATCTATAATATAAGGGTGCCCTCTAGTGCTTGTTAATTTTACAGTGGAAGTATCATGGGTATTCGATTACATACCTTTATATAATGAATATAGTTTCTTTAGGGAAGTAACATAAATGAATTTATTTACTCGAAAACGAAATATAAGTTCAACATCCTCGGTCTTTATGGATATGAATAAAAAACAAAAACGTTACGAAGCACTCGTCAATGTCTATAGCCCGGATCTATACCGTTTTGCTTATTGGATCTGTCATGATCCGGATATTGCTAAAGACTTAGTGCAAGAGACTTGTTTAAGAGCTTGGAAGAGCCTAGACAGTTTATCTGATGATAAAGCAGCCAAAGGGTGGTTGTTTACTATCTTACGCCGTGAAAATGCACGACGTTTTGAACGTAAACAATTTAATTTAGTGGATATTGATGATTGTGAGATCCCTGATGAGCATGATACATCCATGGATATGGAGAAAGAATTGTTGCGTCGCAAAATATCAGCTTTACCAGATGAGTATAAAGAACCTTTGTTATTACAATTATTAGCAGGTTTTAGCGCGGAAGAGATCGGCGAGCAGTTAGGCCTGAATAAAAATACAGTATTAACACGATTATTTAGAGCAAAAAACTTACTGAAATCATCATTCACAGTCACTAAAGAAAATGGAGCAGCACATGGATGATATATTATTTCGTCACACTGCCGTCGCAACACCTAATGATAAAAGCGAAGACTTTTTGAAAAGGAAAGGTGAGTCAGATCAAAATAAAAGCTTGGTTGATGATGCTAAAAAGTTTGATGCACAACTGAAATCAATTTTAATGGTTGATGTACCCGAAGACTTATCTAATAAAATCCTGTTAGAGCAAAGTTTTGCTATTGAGACGAAGAAAAACTTAAGCCATCGCTGGCACCTTGCTATTGCCGCTTCAATCGCCTTCATTATTGGGATCAGTTTACCTTTGGTCAATAATATCAATAATTCGCCGCAAGAGATTGGATTAGTGGCAATGCAACACATTCAAAAAGAATATTTTTTCACTTCTAAAATCAATGAGCAAGCTAGTCTTGCGTCGGTTAATGCAAAACTTGCTAACTATGGTGCACAAGCCACGGGGGATTTAGGTGAGGTTATGTTCGTTAACTTTTGTGATTTTGAAGGAACACCGGCACTACATATGATACTTAAAGGTGAAATGGGTCGGGTTACTGTATTTGTTGTGCCTAAAAAAGCAGGTTTTATTAATACACCTAACTTTAATAACCAGCACTTTACCGGACTAAGTGAAGATTTGAGCAAAACAAATCTAGTTATCATTGGTGAAAAGAACGAACCAATTGAAAAGATACAAAAATTATTGCAAAAAAATATTCAGTGGGAAATTTAAAATCGTACGTTTTTTTTACAAAATCAGCTAAAAAACGGTAGTTTTGTGATTGGTTGCTTGAATTCTCAGCAACCAATTTTTTTATGCGCCTTTTTTGTTGACAGCAAGTACTGCAAAAAATATACTGCGCCCGTCTTCAAAACTCGTGACTCAAAAAGCGAAA
>JBALXF010000480.1:0-2722 GCA_036961085.1 Psychromonas sp. | reverse complement strand
GTTTTTAGTATTAAAATAGCCGTGAACAGATTAATCATCACGGCTATCAAGCTAGTTATATAAGAAAATGTTTAACTGACGAGTTAGCTTATTATCGCCCTAGAGACGCTTTAAAGTCTTGATAAGAAAACTCATTTAGCATTTCAATATCACCGTTTACACGTTGGTAATAGATACTTGGCATTTTTAGACCGTTAAACCAGTTTAGTTTAACCATGGTATAACCAGCAGAATCAAGTAAGTGAAGTTTTTGACCAATTTCTAGTGGGACTTCAAACTGAGTTTCACAGAATTGATCCCCTGCTAAACAAGAGCATGAACCAATCACATAGGGGAATTGTCCGTCTTCTGAAGCTTCTAGTATCGAAGCTGGTTCATCGTAGATCAAGGTATCTAAACGATGCGCTTCAGTGGCACTATCCACAATAGCGGTTTTTTTCTCATTTTCAACAATATCAATAACACTTACAACTAAATCCGTTGTACGGGTGATAATTGCTTCACCTGGCTCTAAATATAGTTGAATATTATGCTTGTCACTGAAAGCTTTCAAAGCTAACGCCAACTTTTCTATCGGGTAGCCAGGATAAGTGAAAAAAATTCCGCCGCCTAAACTTAGCCATTTAAGTGCTGCTAGGTAATCTGCAAAGGTGTCTGATATATGATCTAAAATTTCAATAAAGGCATCGACATCTTTATTTTCACAATTCATATGAAACATAAAGCCTTCAACTTTATTTAACACTGACAGGTTCAATAAATCTTGTTTTACGCCAAGACGAGAGTATGGGCGAGCTGGGTTAGCTAAATCTTGCCCCGCAACACTACGCTCTGGGTTAATACGTAAACCTAATGACGCGCTGCCGGCACAGGTTTCGTAGTGTGCTTCAAGTTGTGATAATGAATTGAAAATAATTTTGTCAGCAAGCGGTTTAACTGTTTCTATATCCTGTTTTGAATAGCCAACACTGTAAGCATGTGTCTCTCCACCAAAGGTTTCATGACCCAATTTTACTTCGTAAGGGCCTGAACTGGTGGTGCCATCTAAATAAGGTTTAATGGTATCGAAAGTACCCCAAGTTGAAAAACATTTTAATGCTAACACTAATTTAGCCCCAGAAATCTGCTTAAGTTGTTTCGCTTTTTCAAGGTTTTCAAGCAACTTAGATTCGTTGATCATGAAGTAGGGAGTCGCTAGTTGCTGTTCATTAAAATTCATAATGGTCATCTTTTACAAGGAGAAAAAAACAAAAAGGCAAAGACAGCTGTCTTTGCCTTTCAAGGTGCAAATATTGTAACTACTCAGCCCCTTATAATTTTAGGTACTTTTATTAAAATGTACTGAGTAGTAACCGAATACTAAGCTTCTAACTCTTGAATCTGCCAAGTTAGACCGATGCGAGGCAATAGCTCTAAGAAGTGATCAGGGTTAAGCTGTTCAACATTATAAAGACCTACATCACTCCATTTACCTTGGAAGTATAGAAGCGCTGCTGTAATTGCTGGCACACCCGTTGTGTAAGATATAGCTTGATGCTCAACTTCAATATAAGCTTCTTTATGGTCACAGATATTGTAGATAAAGATACTTTTAGCTTTGCCATCTTTTTTACCGCGAACCCAAGTACCAATACATGTTTGGCCTGTGTAACCCGGTGCTAGTGAAGTAGGGTCAGGTAAAATAGCTTTTAATACTTTAAGCGGTTCAACCGTAATACCATCAACTGTTGTAATTGGCTCAACATTTAATAAACCAATATCGCGCATTACATTGAAGTAATTTAAGTAACTATCAGAGAAGCCCATCCAGAATTCAATACGTTTCGCTGGAATAAACTCAGCCATTGAACGTACTTCATCGTGTGCCATCGAATAAACTTTCTGAGTGCCAACAACTGGGAAATCAAATTCCATTACACGGCTATGACAAGGTACACTTTTCCACTCTTGGTTCTCGTAGTAAAAAGAGTCGGCTTGAATTTCTAACATGTTAGTTTCAGGATCAAAGTTGGTAGCAAACTTTTGACCGTGGTCGCCATCATTAACGTCCATTACATCGATGCTATCAATCTCATCAAACAAGTGCTTATATGCATAAGATGCAAAAACACTTACCACACCCGGATCAAAACCGGCGCCTAGAATACCGGTTATGCCCGCTTCTTTAAAGCGCTCAGTGAATGCCCATTGTGGATCGTATGCTTCTGGTACTTGCTGTCCTGGAGTACATAAATCAGTCGCAACTGATGTATCTAGGTAAGCTGTTTTAGTCTGTACACAAGCTTCCATAATGGCAACATTTACCCAAGGAGGGCCGGCATTAATAAGCAAGTCTGGTTTTACTTGGTTAATTAATTCGATTAATGCTTCAACATTATCAGCATCGACAGTCATCGCTGTTATGCTTTTAGACGTATCTTTTAAGTTATTGCGACCTTTAATCGAAGTAATGATTTTTTCACACTTCGCAACAGTACGAGAAGCAATAGTGATATCGCCAAATACATCGTTATTTTGAGCACATTTATGGGCAATTACCCAACCAACGCCACCGGCGCCTATTTGTAATACAGACATGTTATAAGACCTCTGTTAATAATTTTGCATGCGATTCAATTTTTGCAAATAAAGAATCAAAATCGCTTAATGTTAGACATGGATTTAATAAAGTAAATTTCAGGTATAGCTTGCCATCAACTTTGGTTTCAGCAATCACTGCGTC
>JBALXF010000047.1:0-11406 GCA_036961085.1 Psychromonas sp. | reverse complement strand
CTCCAATCTCTTTCCTTGTTTTAAATTCCCCTAAATATTAAAAAACTTAAAAACTTAAAAACTTAAAAACACTACCACAGAGAACACAGAAAGCGCTGCACGCTACACAGAGGAAAGCTAAAACAGTCTTAATAGGCTGACTATTGCTTGTTTAGTGTTTTCCTCTATTAACTCAGTTAATGAAGAAGAACTAAAACAACGGTTTGTAGTTTGATGAAGAATGCGTGGTGCATTTAAAATTATTTTAATTCTTTTTCATTTTTACCTGCGTTAAATGCATAAGCATGTTATTCAATATCAAAGGTGACTAATTGTGGGCTGTGATCGGATGCATCGGTCGCTAAACTCTCTGCGCTGATGACTTTTAAACCTCTAAAAAATACATGATCTAAGGGCAAGCCAAATACTTTTGAACGTTGGTCATGTCTAAATACAGCTTCTTCAAAGCCATATATGCTTAATGTGTTTTCTACATATTGCAATCTCGCATCACTCCAAGTATTAAAGTCACCACTAAAGATTACGGATCCCTGATGTTGCTCGATTAAGGCGAAGTAAGGAGCTAACTGCTCTTTTAATGGTGTCGAAGTGAGGGTGAAATTTACGCCATGTAAATTAATGACTAATAATGATTGTTGATGTTTATCAATAGGGTAAATAGTCGCTAACCCAGTTTTAGGAACTTGTATCCAAGGTTCAAAATATCGAGTGCCGCATAGGTGACTAACTTGGCTAGTACTCAGGGTATTAACACCATAGACATAGCCGTTAAGATTAAAGGCATGATTTTGATAGTAATTTAGGTTTCTTAAATGACTAAAGTCGATTAATTGTTGGGTGTGCTTGGCTTCTTGCAGGGTAATTATATCAGCGCGCTCGCTCCATTCTTGTAGTTTTACCTGCCAGGTCGTATTTTGTTGTTTATAAATATTCCAATTTAATAGGGTGAAAGGCAAAGCTAGTTTTTTACTTATTGCTGAAGAGTCTTTAACTTGATCTAAATTAGGACACTCACTGTTATAAACGTGCCCATTTTTATCAAAAAGGGTTAATTGCTGTGGCGAGTCTGGAAAAAATGCGTACACATAATTGTTCGCGCCTAATAGGTGGGCGAAGATCAATAAGTAATTTGTAGATATCAATGTTAATGATGTAAGTGTGATAATGCGTTTCATATGGCTGCTTTGTTAGTTATAAATAGAAATGTGATACCGCGTTTCATGTAACTGCTTTCTCCATTCCTAAGGTGTATATGTAATTACATTCTCTATCGCTATTTTCTTCATTCTTGAGTTGCATATGCACCTAAATTCCTTATAGCTACTGTGTTAGTTATAAAGATAAATGTGATATCGCGTTTCATATCGTTACTTATCTATTGATGGTAAATAGTTATCTGGTTATATTGCGCATTCAATTCATCAATTATTAAGCAGATTATTATGCCTTTAGAAAGAACTCTTTCAATTATTAAACCAGATGCAGTGCGTAAACATTATATAGGTGCTATTTTAGCGCGTTTTGAACAAACTGGTTTTACACCTGTTGCGATGAAAATGGTGCAGCTAACTAAGTCGCAAGCTGAGGGGTTTTATATTGAACATGAGGGTCGTGAATTTTATCCAGCTCTAGTTGAGTTTATGACTTCTGGTCCCGTTTTACTACAAGTATTACAAGCTGAAAATGTAATCAGCAGCTACCGTGAAGTTATTGGTACAACTGACCCAACACAGGCAGCGCCTGGTACTATCCGTGCTGATTTTGCTGAAACGACACGTTATAATGCTGTTCATGGTTCAGATAGCCCAGAATCAGCTTCGCGTGAAATTGCTTATTTCTTTGCTGATGATGAAATCTGCACACCTGCTGAAGATTAAGTTATACCCATGTCACTTCAAAATGCTTTGTCAGGCACTAGTTCGGACACCATAGCAAGACGTAACATGGGTAATTGTAATCACTTTTCGATTGTTGCAACGTAGGGCTGCCATGGTTTGATAAAAACCGAACTTGCCCCCCTCAGGACAAGGTTACTTGCACCCATCTGCGTTGTTATAAAATCTCTATGTAGAATGACTGTACTTCAATTTTATGCCTAGTTGATCGGAACAATTTCCCTTGCTGACTTTGCATCTTGAAGTATCATGGCTATTCACTGTTAATATTTAGAAATTTGGAAATTATTATTCATGAATGAAATCATTATGTTAATGGAGCACTCTCCAACGTATCTGTATGTCGCGGTTACGCTTGTCGGGGTGTTAATTGGTTCATTCTTAAATGTGGTAATTTATCGCTTACCTGTGATGATGGAGCGTGCTTGGCAAACGGAATGTGCTGAATATTTTCCCGATGCCAATATTAATAATCAAGAAGACGTTTTTAATCTTGTTTTACCGCGTTCTCGTTGCCCGCAATGTAATCACTTAATTGGCTCGACTGAGAATGTTCCGATCTTTAGTTGGCTGTTTCAACGCGGTCGTTGTAAACATTGCGACTGTAAAATCAGTAAACGCTACCCAAGCATTGAATTGTTAACGGGTTTACTTTCTTTAATCGTTGCTTGGGTAATTCCTTTTGGTTGGCCTTTGTTATTTGCCTTGGTGTTTACCTGGGTGTTGATAAGTTTAACTTTTATTGACTTTGATACCATGCTGTTACCTGATCAATTGACCCTGCCATTATTATGGTTAGGTTTATTGGTTAATGTGACTGGTACATTCACTGATTTAACCAGTGCGGTACTCGGTGCAGCCTTTGGTTATTTAAGTTTATGGTCGATTTATTGGGTATTCAAACTAGTAACAGGCAAAGAAGGGATGGGCTATGGTGATTTCAAACTATTGGCTGCGTTAGGTGCTT
The DNA here is from genome assembly GCA_036961085.1 of Psychromonas sp. GTDB lineage: Bacteria > Pseudomonadota > Gammaproteobacteria > Enterobacterales > Psychromonadaceae > Psychromonas. The sequence continues at coordinate 8,544 of JBALXF010000047.1, read as the reverse complement.
GGTTTGGCTGGCAAGCATTACCCTTGATTATTTTACTTTCATCGCTTGCTGGTGCAATTATTGGCATTGCAATTATTGCTACATCGAAAGATAAAACAAGTCGTGCGATACCTTTCGGCCCTTATTTAGCAATAGCAGGGTGGACTTTTCTTGTCTACGGCCATGGTATCACTGAATTCTATTATTCATTGGTTCTATGATGTCTGATCTGAAGGTAACTGAGCTATCAGACGTAAAAGCAGAAGCGTCATCGCAACTTGATCAAAAGTGGATGAATTATGCCTTATCACTCGCTGATAAGGCTGAAGCCTTAGGTGAAATTCCGGTTGGCGCAGTATTAGTCAAAGATGATCAAATTGTTGCTGAGGGCTGGAATGTTTCGATTGTTAATCATGATGCGACTGCTCATGCTGAAGTTATTGCTATTCAAGCGGCGGGAAAAAACATTCAAAACTACCGTTTAATTGACTGCACATTATATGTCACTTTAGAGCCTTGCCCAATGTGTGCAGGCGCTTTGGTCCATGCTCGCATTAAACGGCTTGTATATGGCGCGGATGATTATAAAACTGGTGCTGCAGGCTCGGTATTTAACTTGGTACAAAATGATAAGTTAAATCACCAAATGGAAGTGACTTCTGCAGTGTTAGCTGAGCAATGTGCGACTAAAATCAGTGCTTTTTTTAAGAAAAGGCGAGCTCAGAAAAAACTGCTCAAAAAACAATTGAAGCAAACTTTATCCGAAACATAGCTTAGTGCTCAAAGGCTGGAAAATGACTACAAAAATATTAAATTTTGAATTAGAAAAAGAAACCAAGAATAGTGTACGGTATAAAGAAGTGCCTGAAGCTGGTGAAGCACCCGTTGTTGGCAGTTTGTATGTGCAAAAGTGGTTCGCACAAGGGTGTAAAAAAATTCAGGTAGAAATTACTAAAAAAGATTAAGCGCTTATATAGACGACTCAGGTGATCTTTTGTAAAAATATTAAAGACACTACCACAGAGGCACTGTACGCTATGAAGGAAAGACTAAAACAGTCGTAATATGCTGATTATCTGTTGTTTTGTGTTTTCTTTCCATTAATTCAGTTAATGAAGAAGAACTGAAACAACGTTTCGTAGTTTTATGAAGTATGCGTGGTGCATTTTTAATTAATTTTAACCTGAGTTAAATGCATAAGCATGAAGATTAATTATTTAAGTAGGGGGAAGTTTTTCCCCTACTTAATGCTGCAATCTTCTTTCTATTCCACTATTCTTCTACAATAACTAACTCATCACCTTGAAGATCATGCAGGGCACTCAACGCCTGTTCCTCTAGCAATTTTTCCGCTAGTCTTCTTTGTTCCTCAGCCTCTTGCTGTTGTTTCATTGCTAGCTCAGCCTGTTGTTTTTCTTGCTCAGAAACATACCAAGATAAGCTTTTTAAGTATTGGCGTATGTTGCTCACATAATGTTGAGCTTCACGGCCCCTTGCATAGCCATAGCGGGTTTGGCTATACCATTCTTTTTGATGTAATAAAGGTAAATTCTCTTTTACATCAGACCAAGAGTCTGGATTTTCACCTCTCATCGTCGTGAGGCGGCGAGCATCCATCATGTGTCCATAGCCAAGATTATAGCTAGCTAAAGCAAACCACATTTTTTCATCATCAGGAATACGATCTGGCAGTCGTTTTAGAAGCTGGGTTAAGTAGCGGGCACCACCATCTATACTTTGCTCAGCATCTAATCTATTTTCAATACCTATATGATCTGCGGTATCAAGGGTTAACATCATCATGCCTCTAACGCCAGTAGGGGATCTTGCATGTGGTCGCCAGTGTGACTCTTGGTAACTCACTGCAGCTAACATTAACCAATCGACTTCAGTGGTTGCATGTTTTTTAAATAGCGCTTGGTATTCAGGTAATTTGGTCTCTATGCGCTTCAAAAACGTGCGAGTATCTACATAGTCAAAATGTTGAACATCGCCAAAATACTTTTCTTCTAGTTGAGCAATGCTTTGATCTTGGTATTTTGAACCGATGAATTCAATGATTGCTGAATATAGTTTGTCATCTTTGGTGCGCTTAATTAACCATGCTACCGGCTGCTTTTCTGAAATTGAAAATGCTTCAGTTAATTGCGGATAGTAACGTTGTTTTTGCGCCAAAATAGAGCTATCTACAACGGCAAATGTAATCTCTTTAGTGGCAACTTTACGCAGCAATGTCTCTTGATCTTCATTATTTACCGCTTTAATTTCCAGCTCAGGCATTTCAATTTTTAGGTTTTCTAATGTTTCAGCATGACTGCTGCCTTTCAATACATTTATCTCAGCGTTTACATCACTTATCTGACGAGGTCTGTAGGTTCCCTTGTGATAAACTACTTTTTGAGAAACATAATAGTAGGGAGGAGAGCTGCGGTATTTCTCTGCACGATTCGGCGTCAGGGTTAAACCTGCACCAGCAAAATCAATTTCATTGTTATCTAAGGCAAGAAATAGGTCTTCGATTGACTCATATTCTTTGATTGTAAATTTTACATTGAGGTATTCTGAGAATTGCTTACCAAGTTGATAATCGAGGCCACTGTGAATACTACCATCGAAAGTGTAGGTTAATGGACCGTTAGTCGTGCCCATTATGATATCGCCACGTTGTTGAATGTTTTCTAAGCTAGTCGTTTGAGAGAAAGGATTACAGGCGCTCAATAACACAGCAAAGCTGCAAATAAAAAAACATTGTAGTGACTGCCTGAAGCTGTGGAAAGGCATATTTACATTCCTAAAGTGAAATTTTTATGTTGATTTGATTAGAGGACCTTAAATTTTATATAGATAAAATTAATTAAGCCTAGTCTTTACATCTTTATATTTAATAAAAATTGCTTTTTGCATATAATAGCAACCTAATACCAATTATATCAGACAAGTCAAAATGTTAGGAAATTCAATTCAGGTTGTATTTTCGAGTATTAAAGGTTGAACCGTGTGATTGGCGTAACCCAAGTTCATTTATTTATCCTATGAGAGAAATAACCTATGGAAATTTTGCGTGGGGCACCAGCCTTATCGACATTTCGAGTTAAGCAGTTATTAAAAAACTGTGCGGCATTAAATCTACCTGTTAAAGACATATATGCTGAATATATGCATGCAGCAGATTTGACTAATGCTTTAAATGACCAAGAGTTAGTTGTATTACAAAAACTATTAACCTACGGCCCTAAAATCGCAGAACATGCGCCAGTTGGGACGTTATTATTTGTTACGCCTAGACCCGGTACTATCTCTCCTTGGTCTTCAAAAGCAACCGATATCGCAACTAACTGTGGTTTAAGCAATGTTAAACGCTTAGAACGTGGTATCGCATATTACATCGAAACAACATCTGAACTTTCTGGTGAACAGAGCAAGCAACTTGCTGGTTTATTACATGACCGCATGATGGAAGTTGTATTCACTTCACTAGATGATGCTGAAGCATTATTCGTTAAGGGCACGCCTGGTAAAATGAATAGTGTTGATGTGATCGGTGAAGGTCGCACGGCACTTGAAGCTGCGAATATCAGCTTAGGTCTTGCACTTGCTGCTGATGAAATTGATTACTTGGTAGAAAATTTTATTAAGTTAGGACGTAATCCTAACGATATCGAATTAATGATGTTTGCACAGGCAAATTCAGAGCATTGTCGTCATAAGATTTTCAATGCTGATTGGACAATTGATGGCCAAAAACAGCCTAAATCATTGTTCAAAATGATTCGTAATACCCATGAGTTACACCCTGAACATGTTTTATCTGCTTATAGTGATAATGCGGCAGTAATGGAAGGTTACAAAGCAGGTCGTTTTTTCCCAAGCGTTGATGATCGTGAATTTGGCTACCACCATGAAGATATCGATATATTGATGAAGGTTGAAACGCATAACCATCCAACTGCTATCTCTCCATTCCCTGGTGCGGCGACTGGTTCTGGTGGTGAAATTCGTGATGAAGGCGCAACGGGTATTGGTTCTAAACCAAAAGCTGGCTTAGTTGGTTTCTCTGTTTCTAACTTACGTATTCCAAACTTCGAGCAACCATGGGAAACTGACTTTGGTAAACCAAGCCGTATCGTTTCTGCATTAGACATTATGCTAGAAGCTCCTTTAGGTGGCGCTGCATTTAATAATGAATTTGGTCGTCCAAATATTCTTGGTTACTTCCGTACTTACGAAGAGCAAGTAGAAAGTCATAACGGTAACGAAATCCGTGGTTACCATAAACCAATCATGTTGGCGGGTGGTTTAGGTAATATCCGTCGTTCACATGTTCAGAAAAAAGAGATCCCGGTTGGCGCTAAGCTAGTTGTTCTAGGTGGTCCCGCAATGAACATCGGTCTTGGTGGTGGTGCTGCATCTTCAATGGATTCTGGTGCATCGACTGAAGATTTAGATTTTGCGTCGGTACAGCGTGAAAATCCAGAAATGGAACGTCGTTGTCAGGAAGTTATCGATCGTTGTTGGCAGATGGGTGACGATAACCCAATCCAATTTATCCATGATGTGGGTGCTGGTGGTTTATCAAACGCAATGCCTGAGCTCGTAAATGACGGTGGCCGTGGTGGTATCTTTGACCTACGGGCTATCCCGAACGATGAAAAAAGCATGGCACCACATGAAATCTGGTGTAATGAATCTCAAGAACGTTACGTAATGGCTGTTAAGCCTGAAAATCTAGCGACTTTTGAAGCTATTTGTAAACGTGAACGCGCATTATATGCAGTGATCGGTGAAGCAACTGAAGAGATGCATCTAACACTTAACGATCCTGAGTTTGATAACAAACCAATCGATATGCCGTTAGAAGTATTATTAGGTAAAGCACCTAAAATGCACCGTGATGTTAAAACACAAAATGCACAAGGCAAGCCATTAGACTTATCTGGTGCAAGTCTTAAAGATGCAGCAGAACGTTTATTACGTCTGCCATCAATCGCTGAAAAAACCTTCTTAATCACTATCGGTGACCGTACTGTTACTGGTTTGGTTGCACGTGACCAAATGGTTGGTCCTTGGCAAGTGCCTGTTGCCGATTGTGCGGTAACAGCAGCTAGCTACGATACTTACTTTGGTGAGTCGATGGCATTGGGTGAACGTACACCTGTTGCACTACTAAACTTTGGTGCATCTGCTCGTCTGGCAGTGGCTGAATCAATCACTAACATCGCATGTTCAGATATTGGTGATTTCAAACGTATTAAACTTTCTGCTAACTGGATGTCTGCAACCGGTCACCCTGGTGAAGATGCTGGTTTGTATGAAGCAGTTAAAGCGGTTGGTGAAGAATTATGTCCTGAGCTTGAATTAACTATCCCTGTTGGTAAAGATTCAATGTCAATGAAAACACGTTGGCAGTCCGATGACGGTAGCGATAAAGAAGTTATCTCGCCGTTATCATTAATCATTACTGCATTTGGTGCTGTTCGTGATATCCGTAATACGGTAACACCACAATTACGTACTGACCAAGGCGAAACAGACCTTATTCTGGTTGACCTAGGTAATGGTCAGAACCGTTTAGGTGGTTCATCGCTTGCACAGGTTTACAAGCAATTAGGTGATACAACGCCAGATCTTGATAACCCAGAGTTATTGAAAGGTTTCTTCAACTCAATGCAAACTTTAGTTGCTGATCAAAAGCTACTTGCATATCACGATAGAAGTGACGGTGGTTTATTCTCTACAATTACAGAGATGGCATTTGCAGGTCACTGTGGTGTAACGGTTAAGCTTGACCAATTAGACAGCGATGATTTTGCCGCACTTTACTCAGAAGAGTTAGGTGCTGTGATTCAAGTTAGAGCTGAAGATAAAGAAGCGGTATTAAATACACTTGCTGGCCACGGTTTAACAACTAATGCATTCGTAATTGGTTCATTAAACGAAACTGATTTAATCGAATTTACTCGCGATGGTAAAGACGTATTAGCGGCTAAACGTTCTGAATACCGTGGTATTTGGGCTGAAACAACGCTGAAAATGCAATCGCTACGTGATAACTCTGAATGTGCACAACAAGAGTTTGATCTAAAACTTGATGATAAAGATCCTGGCTTAAATACTAAGCTTAGTTTTGATATCAATGAAGATGTTGCGGCTCCTTATATTGCAACTGGCGTATTACCACGCATGGCAATCTTGCGTGAGCAAGGTGTTAACTCGCAACAAGAGATGGCAGCTGCCTTTAATCGTGCTGGTTTCTCTGCGATTGATGTACACATGAGTGATGTTCTGTCTGGTGATGTTCAGCTTGCTGATTTTGCGGGTCTTGTTGCTTGTGGTGGTTTCTCATACGGTGACGTGTTAGGCGCTGGTGAGGGTTGGGCTAAATCGATTCTGTTTAATGAACAGGCGCGTAACCAATTCCAAACATTCTTCGAACGTGAAAACTCATTTGCACTAGGTGTATGTAACGGTTGTCAGATGTTATCTAACCTACATGAACTTATTCCTGGTACTGATTTGTGGCCTCGTTTTGTACGTAACAACTCTGAACGTTTTGAAGCTCGTTTCAGCTTAGTTGAAGTACAAAAGAATAATTCATTATTCTTAAATGATATGGCTGGTTCTCATATGCCAATCGCGGTTTCTCATGGTGAAGGTCGTGTGGAAGTGAAAGATGCACAACACTTAGCAGCTATCGAAGCGAGCGGTAATATTGCATTACGCTTTATTGATAACTATGGTAATAACACGCAAGCTTACCCTGCGAATCCAAATGGCTCACCAAATGGTATTACGGGTCTAACATCGCAAGATGGCCGTGTAACTATCATGATGCCTCATCCAGAGCGAGTATTTAGAACTGTTGCTAACTCATGGCACCCAGATGAGTGGCAAGAAGATAGCCCATGGATGCGTATGTTTAGAAATGCGCGCAAGCAAATAGGTTAACACCAAAATGTAAAGGGGCTGTTAAGCCCCTTTTTTATTTCAGACTAAATGCTGTGGTTATACCCACCGTACCTCAAGATGACAAAGCATTTTGAAGTGACATGGGTATATATACTCAGCATATAAATATCAGGGACGTATTCTTGTCTGTTACTATCGAAAATATTTTATACGTAGGTGCTAACATTAAGCTGGTGGAAACCATGCTCAATGTATTTCATGGAAACGAAAATAAACCGACCTATAAAACTAACCATTTATTTAGCTGCATTGATATGCAAGCAGCATTGGCTGAGCACAGTTATAACTATTTTATTTGTGAGCAAGCGATTAGCTCAGAGGATATGGATAAAATAAAAAATCAATATCCGCAGTTAAAGACTTTTTATCTTGCTGATTCTGAAGTAAAAAAAGAACCCAAGAAAGTCAGCTTAAGAGCCGAAGATTTAATTTCTGAAGACGTGCAAGTAGCTTTAGATGCTATCAGTATCCCAATTTATTATCGTAATAAAAAGCGTGTGTTTATTGCCTGTAATATTGCTTTTGCTCAGTTATTAGGTTTACTACCTGAACAAGTAGTAGGCAAACATTTTCTTGAAATATTCCCTAGAACTATATTAGACGATATTAGAGAAGTGAAAAAAACAGACTCTGCAGACCATCAGGTAACCTTATATTCCGGTAATTTCCATAATCAAGCGGGTATCCCCCGTGAAATGGAATTGCGTTTAGAAGCGCTTTCTGAGCGTAATATGTTCATCGGTATGATTTTTGATGTGCAGGAAAGAAATGATGCTAAGCGCTTACTAGAAAAAGAGCAAGCTCGTTTACGTGCTACTGCAGATATTTCATCACTACTTATCTTTTTTAAAGATTTAGATAGCCGTTTTTTAGGCTGTAATAAACCCTTTGAAAAATTTATAGGCTGCTCTGAAAAAGAACTGATTGGTCAAACAGATGAATCATTTTTCACACTTGAGCAAGCAACAAGCTGTCAGGTTCAAGATGAAAAAGTAATGACAGAAAATACAGTCTTCTGTAGCGAAGAATACCTGACTTCGCATACGGGTGAGCGACATTTTGTGAAGATGAAAAAAGTACCAATACTGGCAAAAGATGGCAGTGTTCAAGGTTTGATTGCCGTTGCACAAGATATTACAGCAAAAAATATACTGCGAAAAAACTTAAATGTTGCCAATGTTGTATTTGAAAATAGTAAAGACAGTATTATCGTCACCGATGCTCGCGGTAAAATTATTTCAGCAAATAATTCAGCGAGCCAAATTTTTGGTTACTTGAATAAAAGGTTGTTGGCGGAGGATATTCGTCTTCTTTATACCGATAACCATGGCGTTCCTTTCTATAAGAGTATTGAAGCAAGCTTAAAGTCAGACAAACGCTGGCAAGGTGAGGTTAGTTATACTACTCAAAATGGTGATGTCTATTTTGCTTGGTTAGAAATCTATGTGGTTGAACACATCGATGAAGGTACATTAGAAAAAATCTATTCCTACACTGATTTAACACAGTTTCAATCAGAGCAGGAAAGGATCCTATTTTTATCAAAACATGATCCGCAAACGGGGTTATATAATCGCGTTGCATTATTCCATCGCTTAG
>JBALXF010000479.1:0-2727 GCA_036961085.1 Psychromonas sp. | reverse complement strand
TTACTGCAACTTTCGCCTTGAACTCACTTGTTTTTTCTACGTAATATTCGACCATTAAATTAATGGAATTGGTATAACCACTAAGGCACGAAGAAAAAGAAGGTTAAAAATAACACCATTTTTTACTCTATTTCTCTTCGTGAGCTCAGTGTAGCGCAGCGACTCCATGGTGATACCTTATACCGCATTCACCATCCCTAACTTAATAAAAGCGTCGATATACGGTACATTTTGATCTTCTTTTTTAATCGCTGCATACAGGGTGTTATAAATTCCTTTTCTGCCCAGACGCACCTTTTTCACTTGATATTGCTCACAATAACTATCGGCTAACCATTCAGGTAAAACACAAACGCCACGCTGATGCTCAACCATTTGTAACATAATCGCTAGAGATTCAATTTTTTTATGCACTTTGGGCTCAATATTTTTCGGCCACAAAAACAGCTTAAATATATCTAAACGTTGTTTTTCGATAGGAAAAGTAAATAATGTTTCCTCAATGAGATCCTCTGCCATGATGTGATCTTTTTCAGCCAATGGGTGTGATAGTGACACCAACAGTACTTGCTCATAATCAAATAGCGCATGAAATTGTAAGTCTTTATGTTCAAAAAAATCTGGAGTGATCAGTAAATCAACCTGATGATTTACTAAACCATTAATCCCTGAGAATTGAAACTGGCGAATAATATCAATATCAATATTGGCCTGTGTTTGTAAAAAATCAGCCACCACTTGCGTTAACCATTCATGGCACGGGTAGCATTCAACACCAATACGTAACAAGCCTTGTAGACCTTCCCCCATTGCTTTCAAGGTCATCTCAGTTTGCACTAAGGTAGGCATTACCTGCTTAGCAACCTTAAGTAGCAACTCCCCTGCTGGGGTTAAACGTAAACGACGACCGCAGCGTTGCCATAGTTTCACATTTAATTTTTTCTCGAGGTGACGAATTTGATGTGACAACGCAGATTGCGTTAAACAGAGTGAATCAGCAGCCTGTATAAGAGTGCCTTTTTCATGCAAGGCAATCATGATCTTTAGATGTGATGGTTCAATCATATATGAGTATCTCTCATGGTTTAGCGATATTTAATCATTATTTTTCATGAAAGATTCTAAATACAATCATTAGTGACTTCAATAACCATCTCTATTTAAAAGGATAAAAACAGATCATGGCTAAATTACATCACTTAGGGTTTCCTCGTATAGGCAGTAAACGTCAACTTAAATTTGCATTAGAAAGTTTTTGGCATGGAGAATCAAGCAAAGCGCAACTGCAAGCGATCGCAACCAATTTACGCAAGCAAAACTGGCTAGAGCAACAAGCACTGCAACTAGATTTATACACAGTCGGTGATTTCTCACTTTATGATCAAGTACTAGATACCAGTTTTTTAGTCGGTAACGTACCACAACGGGCACAACAAAGTGGTAATGCGAAGAACCTAGAGAGTAACTTAGGTAGTAACTCAGAAAGTAACCTGGATGATTACTTTCGTGTCGCGCGAGGACGCTCCCAACAGCAAGCCTGCTGCTCTGCTACACATGGGGCATCGGGAGAAACGCAAGCAGGAGAAATGACGAAATGGTTCAATACCAATTACCATTACATTGTGCCTGAATTTAATGCACAAACCACTTTCTCATTACATGCACAGCAGTTAGTTGCTCAAATCGAAGAGTTGCAGCAGATTAATAAAAACGTAAAGCCAGTGATCATCGGGCCAGTCACTTATCTATGGTTAGGCAAAGAAAAAGACAACAGTCAAAAACTGGATTTATTACCTCAGCTATTAGCCGTTTATAGTGAGTTATTAGCATTACTAGCAACAAAAGGCATCAGTTGGGTACAAATTGATGAGCCTATTTTAGTCCTAGAGCTTGATAAGCAATGGCAAGATGTACTGCAAAAAAGTTACCAAAAATTAGGTCAAGCTGAAGTAAAACTTCTATTAACTACCTATTTTGGTCAGCTAAAAGATAATTTAAAACTGGCTTGTGAATTGCCTGTCGCAGGTTTACACCTTGATGCAATTAATGCCGAGCATGAGATTAATGATGCGATTAATTACTTAGGCGAGCACAAAGTACTATCACTGGGTATTATAAATGGCTGTAATATATGGAAAACCGATCTCAATGCAAGTATTGAGAAGCTGATCCCGATCCACCAAAAACTACAAGATCGTTTATGGCTTGCACCAAGTTCTTCATTATTACATGTTCCCGTTGATCTAAATAATGAACAAAAACTCGATTATGAGGTTAAATCATGGCTGGCTTTTGCGGTCCAAAAGCTACAGGAACTAAGCCTACTGGGACGTGCTTTAAACGATGGCATAGACACTGTTGAAAGTACATTTTCATATAATAAACTATGTATCGATAGTCGTCGCAATAGTGAACGAGTACATAATCAAAAAGTGAAACAACAAGTACGCGAAATCAGTCCTGAACTTGGTCAACGAGCGCAAGGCTTCGATCAGCGAGCCCCATTACAACAGGCTTACTTAAAATTGCCTAGCTATCCAACAACCACCATAGGTTCATTCCCTCAGACCAATGATATTCGTAACCTACGTAAAGCAAAACGTGTTGGCGATATTAATGAAACACAATATAAAGATGCGATTAAACAGTCGATTGAACTATGTATTAATGAACAGAATAAGATTGGCTTAGATGTCCTGGTACATGGTGAAGCTGAACGTAATGATA
>JBALXF010000478.1:0-2734 GCA_036961085.1 Psychromonas sp. | reverse complement strand
AGGCTTCAATTTTATGCCTAGTATCTCGGCACAATTTGACTTGCTGACTTTACATCTCGAAGTATCAAGGGTATAAAAAAATAAAACAACACAGTTTGACTGTGTTGTTTTTATCTATCATTTTTTACCAGTTATCTTGTTTTTTCTTACGACGTGGTAAAAATGGAATTAATAAGCCAATTAATAAACCAAAGAATAATACGCTACCACCGTACATCATCCACTCCATTTTAACGCGCTCATCTTTTGTATCTTGTAGTAAATCCAGCTCTAAATTTCTTGCTTCAAGGTCAATAATTGATTCTTGAAGCGTCGCTTTTTCACTTACTAAACGCGCAATCAAATCGTCTTTTTCAACAATAGATTGTACTTTCTGTTCAACCTCTTGGCTGTTTTCTTGTTCTATATTTTGTAATTTAGTTTTTGCTTCCTGAAGTTCTTTTTGAACTGTTGGCAGCATACTTTTAGCCGGTAAAGTACTTTGTAATTCTTGATTTTTTACCCAACCTGTTTTTCCTGCGCTAGTTCTTACCTGCATGTACTTAGTGCTTTCATTGTATTTTAATGTCTGTACTGTCGCGCCAACATTAATTGTCCCTATGATGCGATACTCTTGACCTGGTCCAGAGTGCATATAAATAAATACATCATCACTAACATATCGAGTTTCTGCGAAAACGTTGACAGACAGCATTAGTGTCAGCGCAGCAATAATATATCTAATATTTTTCAAAGTAAGCGTCCTGTTGATTAAAGTTTGCAAAGGTATTAGCGCATTTTAGAGGTAAAAAACGATAAAGGTGATTATTATACTTAAGCTAAATGGAAATGTTAATCAGACATCACCAAAAATTTTTTTATAGGTATAAAAAAGAGAGCAAATGCTCTCTTTTTCAAACTTAGAAATTAGCTTTGTTTAGCTGAAAACAGCTTTTAACATGTAGAAGAATACGATAGATAGTGCAGCACCAATAGGTAGTGTAATTACCCAAGAGATCACGATGTTTCGTACAACACCAAGATTAAGAGCTGCAATTCCTCGCGCCATACCTACACCTAAAACCGCACCAACAAGTGTTTGCGTTGTTGAAATAGGTAGACCTGTTCCCGAAGCTAGAACAACCGTTGAAGCGGCTGCAAGTTCAGCTGCAAAACCACGACTAGGCGTCAAATGTGTAATACCAGAACCAATGGTCGCCATTACACGTTTACCAAATATCGCTAAACCTAAAACAATACCAACAGCACCTAGTGGTAAAATCCACCATGCAAGTGTTGCTTTGCTTGTAATCTCGCCATCATGTTCAACAATACTAACGATTGCGGCAAGAGGACCAATGGCATTTGCTACATCATTTGAGCCGTGGGCAAATGCCATTGCACAAGCCGTCACAACCATTAGTAATGCAAAGATTTTCTCAACGTTCGCAAAGTGCATCTTTTTATCTGCTTTTGGATCAATTTTTATACGGTTTATGAAAATCTTACCGATACCGGCAACGACTACGCCGATAATAGCTGCCAAAATGAAAGCTTCAAAGCCTGAAAAATGTAATCCAACGTGTTTTAGGCCTTTAACGATAGTCACTAAAGAAAGCATAAAACCCGCAAAGAACATGTATAAAGGTACGTAGCGCTTAGCATTATCAATTGGATCTGCTGTGTTAAATATTAAGCGTTGTGAGCTCATAAATATTAAATAAGCAATGACACCCGATATTAACGGAGTGATTACCCAGCTACCTACAATACCAAGTACTTTACTCCAAGTAACACTGTCAACACCCACCCCAACCGCTGAGAAACCAACAATAGCCCCGACTATTGAGTGGGTAGTTGATACCGGCCAACCATAATATGAAGCGATAATTAACCACAATCCAGCGGCCAATAAGGCGGATATCATACCAAACACTAATAGCTCAGGTTGTTCAATAAAATAGCTTGAATCAATGATACCTTTACGTATTGTTGATGTTACTTCACCACCTGCCAAGTACGCACCTGCAAACTCAAAGATCATCGCAATAATAATCGCTTGCTTGATAGTTAATGCTTTTGAACCTACAGAGGTTCCCATTGCATTTGCTACATCATTGGCACCGATACCCCAAGCCATAAGAAAACCTACAGCAGCCGCGAATATGACTAAAATACTTCCGTATGAAGCAATAATATCCATAATAAATCCTATTACGTGTTATGAACGAGCGAGAATAAGTTCAAGCTGAGTGCCAACTGCTTCTGAATGATTAGCGAGATCGCCAACCCATTCTAAAATTTGATAAAGGAACATAATATCAACGGGGTTGTATTGTCCTTCAACGACTAACAGGCTTCTACGTAATTTTATTTGTAAAGAGTCTGTATCATCTTCGATTTTTTCAAGTTCAACGATCATTTTAGTGACGATATCAACTTCACGCCCTTTAAAACCGGTTTCTAATAATTCATCAAGCTCATTAATTGCTTTTTTAGCTTGTTGAATAGCATCTAAACAGCGTTGTAAATAAGTCATAAAATCAACTGCAATTTCATTTGGAAGTTGTAGTTTTCTGCCTAAAACTCGACCTGAAATATCTTTCGCAGTATTAGCTAATTTATCTTGGCGATTTACAAGTTCAATCAAATCTCCACGAGCGATTGGCATAAACAAACCTTTTGGTAAGGTCATACGCAATTCACGCTTTAATTCGTCTGCTTCTCTTTCTAATCTAGAGATATTTTTTCTTAT
>JBALXF010000477.1:0-2749 GCA_036961085.1 Psychromonas sp. | reverse complement strand
CTTTAGTTTAAAAGTTTTGATGACTTTTTTCGACGATCTCAGCTAAAACCTGATACTCATTTTTCGAAAAGCAACTAGAATTCAAAATATCGACTTTAAGCGCAGGATCTCAAATTAACTGCCAGTTTTAGTATCTGCGCCAAAAGGTAACTATTATTTAAATAAGGAACACTCAATGTTCAGTGTACGGTTTTTGATTAGGCAAACAGGCCTCCTAGCCACATTAGTTATTTCTCAGTTTTCATTTGCGACTTCATGGCACGATATTGATGAACCTTATCCTGATCCACCAGCAGCAATCGGCATTTACAATAATGGTTGCCTTGCAGGGGCACAGCCAATGCCCCTTGAAGGAAAGGGTTTTCAAGTTATCCGCGCATCCCGTAACCGTTATTACGGTCATCCTGAGCTTATAAAGTTTGTTCAGGATCTAGGTACAAATGTTAAAGCAGGTAGTGGTAAAGATCTGTTGATTGCCGATATGTCTATGCCAAGAGGTGGTACTTTCCTATCAGGACACGCAAGTCACCAAATTGGACTAGATGTAGATATATGGTTTCGCCAAGTCGACAAATCTTTTTCTAAGGCACAAAGAGAAACACCCTATTCTATCAATTTAGTCGATCAGAAGCAGTTTAAGGTCAATAAACATTGGCAAAATAATCATGCCTCGATGATACTTCTTGCCGCCAGCGATCCCCGAGTAGCACGTATTTTTGTCAACCCCGTGATTAAACAACAATTGTGTGAAATGTCTTGGAAAGATGATAATTGGTTAAATAAGGTACGCCCTTGGTGGGGCCATGCAAGCCACATGCATGTCCGTTTAACTTGCCCTGAAGATGATACATTATGCACAAACCAGATGCTGCCTGCAGAAGGTAATGGCTGTAATGAAATTGCCTGGTGGAAGGAGCAAATGACACAACCTAAAAAACCTCAGACCACTAAATCAAAGAAAAAAACAGCTAAGGTGAAAAAACCAGCCAAAGTGAAACCGCAACAGTGTGGGCCACTATTGGCGACTGCTGGCTGACCGCGTAATACCCTTAAATTGGGGAAACTATCAATGGTGCCGTTTCACTTTTGTAATAAGATATATAGCCAGGCGGAAAAAGACACATAAAACTGCAACGCTATAGAATGTAATGAAATGAAACGAGTTGCATTAAAACAAAATAAACCGGTAAAGCATAACTTTACGGGCTTTTTACAACTTTATGAGTTGTTATGAAATAATCAAAGGATGATTACATCATACCGCCCATATCAGACATTGGACCTGCAGAAGCTTCAACAGGTTGGTCTGTTTCTGGAGTCACCCATTGTTTTTTTGCTGTTCGCCGTACTAATCCTGATTTCTGGCAAGTCAGCGATCTGTTACACGAAACACAACAACAGCAACAACCAATCAATTATGGTTTATTAGATTACAATCGCTTAGACAACCGCTAGCTTTTAATTAAGTCCAGAACGCTGCTGAATAACCACAACAGTTATTCACCAGCACCTCATATATATTGTAACCTGGCTCACAATATATAGGTAAGTTATTGTTCAGCCAGTAATTGATGTAATAATGTTTAACAATAAAGAGCAAATCACTGAAATGTTAAAAAAATACGAGTTAATATAATGATAAAAATAGCAATACATTCGGTTCCTAGGTCTGGTTCATCTTGGCTTGGAGAAATCATAAATAGTTCTGAAAATGTGAATTATTCTTACCAACCATTATTTTCATATGAGTTTAAATCTGCCCTATCTGACATATCAACAAGTGAAGACATAAATAACTTTTTTACTAATATATCTACATCAGATAGTCATTTCATTAAGCAAAAAAAAGAAAGGGCGGAAGGTAAAAAGCCAAAGGAAACAAAGACTGAATTAAAAGCTATTGCTTACAAAGAAGTTCGGTATCATTACATATTAAGGAATATGGCCGTTCAATGCCCAGATATAAAGATAATAGCTTTAATAAGAGATCCTATAGAAGTTATTAATTCTTGGTACGGAGCAAAAAAAGAATTTAGAAGAGATCTAAATTGGAGCTTAGATGAAGAATTAAACATGGCTGAAAAAAAGAATCAAAATAGAAAAGAAGAATATTTTGGATTAATGAAGTGGGTCGAAGTAGCTAAAGAGTTTGAATATTTAAAAGAAAACCATAAGAATGTATATGTGTGTAATTATAAAAATTTGAAAGAAAATACAGAAAGTGAAGTAAAAAAAATATATTCATTTATAGGATTAGAGTTGGGAGATAGGACAAAAGAATTTATACGGAATAAAAAAGATGTAGGTGGTGATTATTCTGTATATAAATCATCAAAAACTAATATTTCATTAACAGAAAAGCAAATTGAAAATATAAAATCTATAGTTAAAAAATCGGAATTAAACTTTGACTTCAAATGAAGTTTAGTTACATATTTTTAGCTTCAGAAAATCAAGTACAATCTATAAGTCTCATAACCGATAATTAAGAGTTATTTATCATAACACTCGTTATACGCAACAACTGAAGGCCACCTAAATGGCGGCCTTTTTTGTGTGCGGCGATAAATTTTCTAAGTCGCTTTGTGATTTGATGGACGCCGTTCCCTTATGGCCAATGGCGTCACCTTTGCCATAATTAGATTAGTTCGTTTAATCAAAGGAGCATCGCATGAATATTAAAGTGGTTGTTATTGATTTAGCAAAACATTATTTTTAGGTCTGCATTCTCACTGATGAAAACAAGATC
>JBALXF010000476.1:0-2764 GCA_036961085.1 Psychromonas sp. | reverse complement strand
TAATTCACAATTCTCCATCGACAATTCTTCTAGGGTCTCCAAACAATCACAAGCAAAAGCAGGACTAATAATATCGACAGATTTGATACCTGATTCAGCAATCTTAGGCAATGTTTTATCTAGGTAAGGTTGTAACCATTCTTCACGCCCTACACGAGATTGATAGCATAGTTTATACTGGCTTTCAGTTAAGCCTAAGTTCTCTATTACTAATTTAACCGTAGTCTCAGCATGTTGCTGATAAACATCACCTAAGGTTACGTAACGTTTAGGGATGCCATGAAATGAGAAGACTAATAATTCAGCTTGCCCTTTTTCTTGCCAATGTTTTTTAATCGAGTTAGCTAATGCTTCGATGTATAAAGGATGATCGTGGTAATCATGGATAAAATCTATTGCAGGAAAGTTAAATTGTGTTTTTATGGCAGCTGCTAGTTGGTCGAAAATAGGTGCAGTAGTTGAAACGGAATACTGCGGATATGCAGGTAAAACAGTTAATTCAGTAACGCCCTGTTGTTGCAGTTTAGTTAGCTGTTGCGCAATTGATGGTTCGCCATAGGTCATCGCATATTCTACCGAAATATCTTCTTTGCTCAGTGAATCTGATAACTTTTTAACTTGTTGTAACGTATGAAAACGTAACGGCGAATCATTTTCAAACCAGATTTTTTTATAAAGCTTAGTTACCCTTGGGGTACGAAGTGGCAGAATGATAAAATTTAATAACGGTAACCAGAACCAACGTGGTTGATCGACAACACGTTTATCAGATAGGAACTGTTTTAAAAATGCTTTTACACTCTTTTTGTCATCTTTTTCTGGAGTACCTAAATTAACCAGTAAAACTGCACGTTGTTTTTTCATATTTTTAATTAATCCATTAATAAGGGTGGCTTAGAGCCTTTTAATAATACCATGTAAGAATTATGAATGGCTAAGCAGTATTGTATCTACGTACACAAATACAAAAAAGTTCACTCGCATCAAACTTTAATCTAAACAAAACTCTGTACTAAGCACTGTTTAAAATCACCTTGTACTTTTTATACATACTAGATTTTTGACAACAGATGATTAACTTATGGGTAGCCCGTATTTCTTACATATTTCTTACATAGTTTTAATAATATGATTAATTGAGGCGTGAATAGCTTATCTAGCGGTTTACAGTTAGTAACTCTACCTAGGGTATAGATGAAGACCATAACGCGGGGATGAGGACGGTTGTACGATTACTTTCAGGCAATCAAGCTAACTTAACATTTGAGCAATATCAGCAAGCAGATTACAAGATATTAGAACAGCTTAGTAAGCTCAAAATAAACTGTAATTTATTAATTTTTTGCATTAAAAAAGGGGCTATAAGCCCCTTAATAATATAATCATGAATAATATTAGCTTTTAGCCAAGAACTTCAGTTAGTTCAGCACTAATTACTTCAACTGCTTTAGTACCATCAAATTTATGATGCGCGCCATTACCTTGAGCTGCTTCATTTTTGTAATAAGCAACTAGTGGCTCAGTTTGAGTATGGTAAATATCAAGACGTTTACGCACTGTTGTTTCTTCATCATCTGGACGAATCGAAAGATCATCACCAGTTACGTCATCTTTACCTTCCACTTTTGGTGGGTTGTAAACGATATGGTAAGTACGACCAGAGCCTGAATGAACACGACGACCAGCCATACGCTTAACGATTTCTTCATCAGGCACATCAAATTCAAGAACAAAATCTACAATAACACCCGCGTCTTTCATTGCATCAGCTTGTGGAATCGTACGTGGGAAACCATCTAGTAAGAAACCTTTTGCACAATCTTGTTGAGCAATACGTTCTTTAACTAGACCAATAATTAGTTCATCAGAAACAAGTTGACCTGCATCCATTAACTCTTTTGCTTTTAAACCAAGTTCAGTACCTGCTTTTGCAGCAGCTCTTAACATGTCACCCGTTGAAATTTGTGGGATTCCATATTTATCCATCATGAATTGAGCTTGTGTACCTTTGCCGGCACCTGGAGCACCTAATAAGATAATGCGCATTCTTGCATCCTTTGTATGTAATTAATGAGGGGGAAAATTTACACGTTTAGACTAACTTTCTCAAGGTCGAAACGCTAAAAGGCCAGCATATGCTGACCTTAATAACTAATTATTGACTATTTAATGACTAAATTAGCCTAAAAGTAGTTTATTGATTCGTCCTACAAATTCAGACGGATCATCTAAGCTGCCTTTTTCAGATAAAATAGCTTGCTCAAGTAACAATTCAGACCATTGGCCAAATAACTCTTCATCAGCCATATCAGCTAATTTAATAACCATTACATGCTCTGGGTTTAACTCAAAAATAGGTTTGCTTTCTGGAACTGCTTGTCCCATTTGCGCCATTAATTTAGACATTTGAGTACTCATATCATCATTATCAGCAACGATACAAGATGGTGTAGATTTCAGACGGTGCGTGATTCGCACATCTTTAACTTTATCACCTAGCACTTCTTTTACACGTTCAACAAAACTAGCAAATTCAGTTTCTTGCTTCTCTTGTTCTTTTTTATCTTCTTCACTATCTAGTTTACCTAAATCTAGGTCACCTTGAGTAACAGAAGTGAATGTTTTGCTGTCGTACTCAGGTAAATGGCTTAATAACCACTCATCAACACGATCTGAAAGTAATAATACTTCAATACCTTTTTCACGTAGAACTTCTAAATGCGGGCTATTTTTAGCTGCATTAAAGCTATCTGCCGTAATGTAG
>JBALXF010000475.1:0-2777 GCA_036961085.1 Psychromonas sp. | reverse complement strand
CGGATAAGCTCTGCGTTGTAGCACTCAAAAAGTGAATGACAATTACCTCTTACTACGCCTTGCTCTGATATACGAGCTGGAGCCTGACAAAGCATTTTGAGGTAACATGGGTATAGAGCCTATTCCCCCCGAACAATGCTTCGGGCATGTTAGCAACAAAATAAACTGAGCAATAAGCTTAGCAATCCGGAGAGCTACAATGGAAATAACAAAATTATTGGCCCTGAGCCCTTGCGCCTTATTTTTTTGTGGTGGAGTCAGTGCTTCTGAGTCGCCCTCTTTTGGTGGTCCAGATAGCGTTGATAATACTATTGCTGATAATAAAAAAGGATCACAAAAACCATGGCGTGAAAGCTTGGCTGAAGATCACGGCATCACTCTCGGCCTTGATTACAATGCCTTAGCCATTTATGCGACGGATCCTAACCAAGTTGATTTGGGTGCCCTGGCAGGAACCGATGATAGCTCCGCCGCTGGTGTTGCTCGCTTTTATGGTAGCTGGAATTTAATCGGCAAAGAATCCGGCAACACAGGCGGAATATCTTGGAAAATTGAGCACCGCCATAGCTATACAGATCTTTCTCCAAAATTTCATAGTTTAAACGGAGGGATCAACCCCGCAGGCATTATTGGCTCGGCATACAGTGACCAAGGAACACGTTTAACATTGTTACATTGGAAACAAAAATTTAATGGTGGTAAAACCACTTTGATCGCAGGTTGGAGCGATGTTAGCGATTATGTCGATACCTATGCGCTTGGCAGTCCTTGGTCTGGTTTTACCAACCTTGCTTTTAGTACCGGTTCAGCAGCAATGGGACTACCCGATGATGGTGTGCTAACCCTAGCTGTAGGGCATATGATCACAAATAATGTCTATGTTATTGCAGGTATCGCAGATGCTAACGGAAAATCGGATGATCCGCTTGATGGCTTTGACAGTTTATTCAATCAACATGATCTATTTACGACACTTGAATTAGGTTGGACTGCCTCGCAGGATCGAATTTATACAGATAATGTACATCTTACCGTTTGGCAGTTAGATGCAACGGTTCAAGATGATGGTTCTTATCGCCATGGTAAAGAAGATAGTAAAGGTGTTAATTTTTCTGCCAGTTACTTTGCTACAGAGAAAGTCATGCCATTTTTACGAGGTGGTTTTTCCGAGGGCGATGCAAGCTTAACTAAAGCCAGTGTTTCGGCGGGGTTAGGTTACTATGCACTAGGGTCAGCAAATAATAATCTAGGTTTTGCAGTAAATTGGGCACAACCTAATGACCAACAAGTAGACTTTGGTCCTTTCTATAAAGACAAAGATCAGTACACAGCTGAACTCTATTACAACATAGGGTTAGGTAAACACGTTAACATTACACCTGATATTCAATATATTAAAAACCCAGCATTAAGCAGTGAAGATAGCACTTGGGTAATGGGTATTAGAGTAAATGCAAAAATATAGAAACAGACGTTAGTTCGAATTTAATTAGTGGACTGAAGTCCACGCCCTAAAACAGAAACACACACAAAGAGATAATTATTAGGATATGGGTCACGGGGTTTAGCCCGCCTTAATTAGTGGACTGAAGTCCACGCCCCAAAACATAAATAAACACACACAAAGAGATAATTTATAGGGTATGGGGCGCGGGGTTTAGCCCGCCTTACTTTTAGGCTGAAGTCGATACACAACAATTTATATAGTAAAAGAAGTAATATGAATTGAAGCTTATCGCCACTTGATCGAGCAGCCCATACTTGCATGTTGCGTAGTTGGCCCCTCACCTGTTAAGGCTATTTGACGCATTGCATTAACCAATTCAGGGGTTCGATTACTTGTATCCCCGTTACTCAGATCATCTAATCGACCTCGATATTGTAATTCACCTTTACTATTAAAACCAAAAAAATCAGGCGTACAAATTGCATCGTACTGCTGACCAACTGACTGCGTTTCATCAACTAAATAAGGGAAAGTAAAACCATATTTTTTAGCAAATAATTTCATATTTTCAGGCGAATCCTGCTCAACAAGCTGATAGTCATTAGACATAATAGCTAAGACATTAATACCTTCACTGATTAATAACTGCATATCATCTGCTAAACGCGTTCCAATTCGTTGCACATAGGGACAATGATTACAGATAAACATGATCAACAAGCCTTTTTTACCTAAGTACTGACTCATGGTAAAACTTTCATCATCAGCATTTTGTAAGGTGAAATCAGGGGCTTTCCAGCCAAAATCACAAAGTGGCGTATCAAGTAACATTGTCGAACTCTCCTACAATGCAATATAAACAGAAAACAAAACCTGCTCATATTGCGGTCTTAATAAGATTAATTTATTACAATACTTGAATTACTTCTTCAGCTGCTAAACGAGATTTAGGCAGAGATGCATTGTAATCTTCTTCGCTATGGTGGTAACCAATCGCTAACGCGACATCACATACATAACCATCTAACTCTTTTTCGAATATGCTACCAATTAATTCACTATCCACACCTTCCATTGTGGTTGAATCGATACCAAGACGTGCTAACACATGCAATGTATTACCTAGCGCTAAATAAGTTTGCGCTTTAGTCCACTGTTCGTTATTACCATTTTCATCTGTATTTAAATCAACAAAAGCATAGGCACCAAATGATTGTTCACGATTTTCAGCTGGAGTACGTTTATTAGCGATATCAGTATCAATCACCTTAGCGTAGTTTTCACGTGTATATTTAGGATTGTGCGCAAATAAAATGATGTGTGAACAAGC
>JBALXF010000474.1:0-2788 GCA_036961085.1 Psychromonas sp. | reverse complement strand
AGATCATGATCATTTATACGTAGTGGCCAACCTTTATAATTAATACGTCCCTGCACCATTTCAAACATAGGCCAAGCACTGCGTTTAAAACCTTCAAAAGCACTCCCCTCTAACTCAGAGTCGAGTAACTCTTGTTTAGTCCAATTAGAACCGATACTTAAGGTTTTTTGATGTTTCACTGCTAGCGCTTTTTTTATTGCATCTCGATAAGCCAGTAATGAACTAAAGGCAGTACGTTTAACAATACCTGAACATTCATTACAACTAGGCACACAAATAGGCGCATGGCTCATCAACGTCTCTTCACTCGTATATTTAGGGAAGTTAATCTCTTGCTCTTTCGGCTCACCACAAAACCAGCAACAGTTGCGATTATTAAATGGGATGTCTATTAAGGGGTATCGGTTCATGCTTTTCCATTACTAGTTTATAAACAATAGTGGGGAAGACTACACAAAATAGCGCAGATTAAAAACTCCAAATTAATTGCGCAAAAATTAAAGTACCTGGTGTTTTACCAAAAAGGCTTTTACTGCTTCCATCAAAACGTTGTAACACTGCCATTAATTGCCAGTCATCAGACAATGAATGAGCATCGCTAAGACCGAGAAAATAAGAACCGTCATCGTAATAACTGCTTGATAAAGTTAAACGATTGAGCGATGAAATATCAAAACCAAAATCCGCATAATAGGTAAAGCGCGTAAAACTCAGAGTACGTGCAGTACGGGGAAAGTTAAGGAACTGCCCTGTGTTTTCGACGCTATCTGGATCGGAAATATATAAAACAGCAATTCTTCCCACCCAATTAGCAATACTTGAGAATCGGTAATCAGTTTCCAAGCTAGTCACTAACGAGGTATCAAGTGATTCATTTTCCCATTCCTCTTGGCTAGGTTCAAACCAACTCAATTCACCTCTAACCCCTGCCCCTTTTATATCGCCAGCAAAACCCACACCTAATACATAATCTAAACGAGACTTTCCAGCTAATACTTGTACATCCCAACCTTGATTATTAAACAGATAACGACTGGCATAACTGTCTAGGTCACTATCACTATTTGGGTTATAAACAACATCAATTGCGCTTGCAAAGCCTAATTTCCGACTTAATAAAATGGCATCACTACCAGCACGCTCTTGATAATCAAAATCGTAAATGGAATAGGAATTAAAGATATCGTTAGGATTCCATAGCGTATTTACTGCCCAGTTAATACGAAACCGCCCGAATTGACTTTGCCAATTATTGTTCGACCAGTCAATATAGAGCCTATCAAATTGGCTATTACCAATCATCCCATTATCATCAAGCCAGTTTGTTGAAAGATCCCAATACCCAAAATCATATTCAATGGCGTCGGCATAACCCGGTATATCCGCACTGTCCCCCCATAGTAATCGATTACGCATACCAGCATTAAAACGCAACTGGCTAGTAAAGCGATATTCATAATTAAAACGTTGCAAAATAAGGTGATCTAATGCATTTGCATCATCATCGAGTAAAGTGGCAGTGCTCAAATATTGAATATAGCCATTAAGATCCCACTTTTTAGTGGCTGTCATACCGGGTATTTGTGCGTAACTACTGATACTGACCAATAAGCTTATTACAGCAAGCATGGCAAAAGATAATTTTGGTCTGCGCTCCGTTACTAAGTGGTAATAAGCAACGCATACTATCACAGCTGTTTATCCTCTTTTTTACAGCCATCTTCAAACACAATAACACGCTTCGCACGTGCAATAACCCGAGGATCGTGGGTGGAAAAAATAAAGGTTGTTCCCTCTTGTTCATTGAGTTCCTGCATGATATCAAGCAATTCGCTGGTACTTTTAGCATCTAAATTTGCAGTCGGCTCATCAGCCATAATAAATTTAGGACTAGGTGCGAGTGCTCTTGCCACTGCAACTCGTTGCTGCTGTCCTCCAGAAAGCTTAGCGGGTACTTTATGTAATTGCTCAGCTAAGCCAACCTTATGCAATAAATCAGTTGCACGCTGGCGACACTGTTTTTCACCATGCCCTTGAAGTTGCATTACAAATTCAACATTTTCTAGAGCGGTTAATACTGGTAACAAACTGTAGTCTTGAAAGATAAAACCAATATTATCACGACGAAAAGCAATCAGTGCTTTCTCTGATAATTGCAGTATATTTTGATTATCAATGAATATCTTGCCAGATGTTGGTTTATCGAGACCGCCTAACAGATTTAATAGAGTGGTTTTACCTGAGCCGGAAGGTCCCATTACAGCAACAAATTCACCCTGTTTTATTTCTAGATTAAGATGATTAACCGCATGCACAGGAAACTCTGTTTCGGCATTATAGGTTTTACAAAGCTGCTCGACGTGAATACTCATTAATGTTTCTCCGACATTGCCTGCACCGGGCTTTGCTTCAATATTTGTCGTGCTGGATATAACCCTGCTAGTAGACTCATTAATATCACTGTCATAAAAATAGTTAAATAATCAGTGAATAATACTTTGGGGTATAATAATGAATCTAAGCCCATCGCACTTAACCCTTCAGACATGGCTGTCAATGGAATACCCGTTATTTGTAGTAATGAAATAACTAACAAAGAACATATTAATCCTAATGATGCCCCGATAGCGCCAAGCAAACTTGATTCTAATAATATTAAACGAAAAATTTCACTTTTTTGCATTCCGACTGCCATCAGCACTCCGAATTCACAGGTTCGTTCAAATACTGACATCAACAAAATATTGACGATCCCCAACCCCATCGCGAGTATAAAAATAAATAAGAT
>JBALXF010000473.1:0-2806 GCA_036961085.1 Psychromonas sp. | reverse complement strand
AGTACCCTGAAGCTACACTAGTAATTGAAGGTCATACAAGTAGTCGCGGATCTAAACAAATAAATGATTCTCTATCACAAAGTAGAGCCGAAGCCGTTAAGGCTATCTTGGTCAATAACTACGCCATAGCTGAATCTCGAATTGATGCAGTCGGCTATGGTTTTAGCCGCGTATTACTTGAAGGTGATGATGAGTATATCCATGCTCGCAACCGCCGAATTGTTGCGGAAATAAGTAGTGAAGAGAAAGTTAATAACAAGAAATGGAATATTTATAGTGTTGATGAACGTAATGACTAATCAATAGGTTAGTTAATTATTAACCTGAAAATGGCGTCTATTGACGCCTTTTTTGTAGGCTAAATTATTGTAAATATTGATATTATTATTTTTTAAACTGTTTATCTATATATGCCGTTAGGTAATTTATATGGTCTTAGATAAATTATATGGTGTTAGTTAATTTCAATATCTTGAATTTTTGTTATCCTGTGTTTATTAATCAAAAGCAATTCAACTTGTAAATTATAATGGGAAAACATAATGACTGAAGCAGAAATTAAAGAAACTAATTATGGACCTCTTGCAGGTCTTATTGGTCGTTGGCATGGTAATAAAGGGACTGATGTATCTCCTGAAATGGATGGCAGTGCTGAGATTAATAAATATTATGAAACAATTGAATTCACTGAAGCTTTTGATACGACGAATGCAGAAGAAGAGGTGATTAGTGCTGTTCATTATATGCTTAAAGTACAACGCATCAGTACCGATAAGTTAATTCATCAACAAACCGGTTACTGGATGTGGAACCAATCGACTAATCACGTAATGCATTCATTGCTTATCCCGCGTGGATCAGGTCTTCTCGCTGGCGGTCATATTGTCGACCAGAATGCCTCGAATGATACAGGTATAATTTTCAATGTAAGTGCAAATATCGATGATAAAGATTGGCAAATTATGCAATCTCCTTTCTTACATGCAAACGCTAAAATGACCCAATTCAATCAGCAACTGATTTTAGACGCTGATACGTTATCCTATAATCAAACCATGATTTTAGATATTTACGGAAATATATTTGATCATAAAGATGAAAACACTTTGAAACGTATAAAACAGGCTACATAAATTGATTACAAAACTAAAAAGCGCAGGCAAAGCTTTGATTAAAGCATTTGTTGAGGCACAGCAATTTCATAAGCGAATTTGGGTTGTCAGTATTCAATCAGGTTTAAATCAGCAGGGGAGTATCCTAAATGATACCTATTTGGTCAGTGAAGATGATTTTGAAACACCTATGCAATGGATGCATAAAAAAGGTTACACCACAGATCTCATTGATAAAATTGACAGTATGAAACTATCACAAGTTTTTACTTTGAAAGTCAATGGCATAGAGCATAGCCTAATGCGCGTGAAATAAGCCTAAATTGATTACGCGCTTAGTGCTTAGTTAATTAGTTATTCAAAATAAAAAGCCACAGCAAATATATATTTACTGTGGCTTTTTATTGTCTTCTAGGAAATTTAACTCTACCTAGATGGATTGCTTAAGCTGCTCGTTCTGATTTCTCTTAACGTGCAATCAATAACTGAGTGACATGCTCAACCAAACCCTTATAGATTGTTTGTGGGTATTTCATCGACGCTAGTAATACCAAGTTTTGGCTTAGGGTTTACTTCTTCATTTGTTGTGGTAATGGATCCAAAATTTACTAGCAAGATAACTCGATAATCCAAGTTATTAGCTGTTTTCATCACGTTTGACGACTCTGCTGCGAAACATAACCTTTATGTGAAAACATACGAGAAACCTCGAATGAGATGGTTACTTTCACTTTAGTATCATAAATATTTCACAATCAAATCTTCAACACGACTTTATTGTAAAAGAGTATTAATTGACGTTTCCTCTTAACTAATTGATTTTTAGTATCATTAATTTAATAAATCTATAATTACTTATTCATATTTGGTAGTGATAATACGCTCTCATTCTCATTCTCATTATTATCGTGATGACCCGTTTTATGGCGCGGTAGAACTTGGTTTTGATAGTTATGAAGCGTACGTATTTAATAATGAAGGTTATGATGAAGTATATTTTGCTGATGATGCTTGGGTACTTGCATTTCAATGGTCCTTCAATGATTTATATGTAAAACCTCTGGTTGATTATGTGCGTAAACAAAATCATGAATTTTATGATGGCTAGGATTATTCAACGGTTTTCTTGATTGACATAAAATCAGATGATTTAATCACTTGGGAAGAGGTGTTAGCGCAATACCCTGACGTATTCTCGTTATGAAGATGGACGTATGGATGATTTAGGCGAAGATGGTAAACCTGTATCCCCTTCAACACTAATGCCACTTATCAGTAATAACTTTAATTATTTTGATAAAGATGAGTTTGGTAATTTCACCGGTAAAGATGGCCAAGAATGGACTCAACAAGCTATTGATGAGCATCAACTGAATAACCGTATTTGGGGGCCTTTGACTGAAGCAAACGTTGATTTTATCAATACTGATCAACTGCAAAATCTGAATAAATGGTTATTAGAAAATGGCACACATCCAGCAACACCTGGCTAGATTGGGCAGTACACTCTGATTGGGAAAAAATGTAGCAATTAAAATTGAAGACTCTAGGGCGTTACCAGAGTCTTTTTATTTTACATGCTTATGTAAGTGGTTCAGGTGAGTTTTTGTAAAAAGTTTAAAGACACTACCACGCACACTTCAATCAACTGCGGAACTACGTTTCGGTTTGAGTTCATTTACAGAGGTGCTGCG
>JBALXF010000472.1:0-2824 GCA_036961085.1 Psychromonas sp. | reverse complement strand
ATGGCTATCTTGTTTATCCCGATTGGTGTTGGGCTAATCAACCACTTACCACTAATTCTCTCTAATGGGTTGGTGATTGTGTTTTCATCTATTTTTACAACATTATTAATTCTTTTTTTAGTCGGACATACATTTCAGTATCTAAATAAAGATAAAGATAAAGATAAGGAATTATAATTATGCTGCTATATATTGCATTACCTCTTACGATACTGATATTTGTTGTTAGTAAACGTATATATTCCTTTAAGCCTTGGGCTATTTTTCATCCTTTTTTATTATCTGTGTTGTCATTATTATTACTGCATTACTTTTTAAAACTTGATTATAGCGAATATGAACGTGGCACAAGCCTGCTAACCTCTTTATTAGAGCCTGCCGTTGTGACATTAGCCATTCCTTTATATTTACAGTTGCATCTTATTAAAGCTAAATTTAATACGATTATCATTGCTTGTTTACTCTCAGTAACAATCGCTTTTATATCTGCGTTTTATATTATGCCTTTATTGGGAGCTGATTTGATCATAGCGGCTTCTTTTGCTGGGCAGCATGTTACCACTCCGATCGCAATGGCGATAAGTGAGACAGTAGGAGGCGTGGTTTCATTAACAGCAGCTATGGTGCTTTTTGTTGGCATTTTAGGGGCGAGTATTGGTAATCACTTTATGACTATGTGCGGCATAAAAGATAATCATGCTAAAGGTGTTGCAATTGGTTGTGCATCTCATGCGCTTGGTACCGCAAAATTACTCGAAATAGACAAAGTTGGTGGTGCATTTGCTTCTGTCGCCTTAATCATTTGTGCTGTTGCTTCTGCAATTTTAATGCCCTTGTTATATGCATTGCTTATAAATTAATTTTAGTTATAAAAAAGCCGAAGATTAACTTCGGCTATTTGCAGTTATTTATACTTTAATTAATCAGTCTGCAGCATAACCATTAATAGGTAATACTGAATTATCAAGTACTGCTTTATTATCAATCATATTCAAGCGATTTGATAAAAACCATTGTGCAGCTAACGGATAAATTGCATGCTCTTGAGTAAGTACACGATCGGCAAGATCTTGTGCACTATCTTCTTCAAAAACAGGTACTTTAGCCTGTAATACTACTGGTCCGCCATCTAACTCTTCAGTCACAAAATGTACACTTGCACCGTGTTCAGAGTCACCTGCGTCAATGGCTCTTTGGTGTGTATGTAAACCTTGGTACTTCGGCAACAAAGAAGGATGAATATTAAGCATCTTTCCTTGGAAAGTATTAATAAACTCTGCTGTTAAGATTCGCATAAAACCAGCCATAATTATTAGGTCTGGTTGGTATGGCTTAATAGCCGCAATTAAAGCTGAATCATATTGCTCACTAGATGCTACACCTTTACTAATAACAGCTTGGTTATCAATACCTGCGATTTGCGCTCTTTGCAAGCCATAGGCATCAGCTTTATTACTAATTACAGCAGCAACTTCAACACGCTGATTGTTTAAATCAGTATTATGTAGTTGATCAATAATCGCCTGTAAGTTAGTACCATTTCCAGATACCAGAACTACAATTTTTTTAGTTGTCATTACTGTCATAATTATTTAGTTAATCTCTACTTGAGCTTCGTCTGCAGTTGCATCAGCAATGTGACCAAGTACCCAAGCGTTTTCACCTTGAGCGGTTAGAATTTCAACGGCTTTTTCTTTTTCTTCGTCAGGAACAACGATCATAAGACCGACACCACAGTTAAACGTGCGGTACATCTCTTCTGTTTCTACATTACCGTTTTCTTGTAACCAATTGAAGATAGCAGGCCATTCCCAGCTACTTCCATCAACAACAGCTTTGCTACCTTGAGGTAGAACGCGAGGAATATTTTCCCAGAAGCCACCACCAGTAATGTGCGAAATCGCATGAACTGGGCAGTTTTTGATTAATTCTAATGTAGATTTAACGTATATTTTAGTAGGTGTTAACAGCGTATCACCTAAAGTTGAATCGCCAAATGCGGCATTTGTATCAGCATTTGAAACTTCTAAAATTTTACGAACTAGTGAGTAACCATTAGAGTGTGGGCCACTTGAACCAACAGCAATTAATGCATTACCAGCAGCAACTTTAGTGCCATCGATAACGTCAGCTTTTTCAACTACACCAACACAGAATCCAGCGATATCATAATCATCACCTTCGTACATGCCAGGCATTTCAGCCGTTTCGCCACCGATTAATGAACAATTCGATTGTAAACAACCTTCACCGATACCTGTTACAACGTCAGCTGCAACATCAATATCAAGTTTACCCGTTGCATAATAGTCTAAGAAAAATAGAGGTTCTGCACCTTGAACAATCAGATCATTAACACACATTGCGACTAAGTCGATGCCAACAGTGTCATGTTTTTTCAGATCGATTGCCAGACGTAGTTTAGTACCAACACCGTCAGTACCTGCAACTAATAATGGCTCTTTATACCCTGTTGGTAATTGACATAAAGCGCCAAAACCACCTAATCCACCCATTACTTCTGGGCGTTTAGTGCGTTTTGCTACACCTTTAATACGTTCAACTAATGCTGTACCTGCGTCAATATCGACACCAGCGTCTTTATAGCTTAAAGAGGTTTTTTCGTTGCTCACTTTCATTCCTCGCAAAATTAAAGTTAAAAGCGATTGTCGCTTTTATAGAATTTGATGGATTAAAACTGCGCGCATTTTAACACTTCTACGATTATGATCTAATTATTTATGCACAATATAGGTTTAATTATGAAGATATTGTTAATTAATTAATAAATAGATGTTGTTATTGATTACCTAGTCTTATTCAG
>JBALXF010000471.1:0-2827 GCA_036961085.1 Psychromonas sp. | reverse complement strand
GTGAAGCCTATTTAGCTTATAAAAACAAGTTCGTTGTTGGTTATAACCATAAAATAAACAATCAAGTTTACCTTCTATATTATGAGGTCATAGTTATGGCCTTTAAAACTAATACCGCTACTCACAAAATGAATGATACGTACAACATGATGGACTTTTAATGGAATTAATATTTTTACTCTTACAGCAATTAAGTGTCTATCTGGTGATTGCCTATTTACTAAGTAAAACGCCATTATTTATGCCATTGACCACAGTCTCAGGGCATTTTTCACAACGTTTAGCCTGTTATGTTGTGTTTAGTTCATTTTGTGTTTTGGGGACGTATTTCGGTCTAGCTATTGAAGATGCAATTGCGAATACTCGCGCAATAGGTGCGGTCATGGGCGGTATGTTAGGCGGTCCATTAGTAGGTTTTGCTATTGGACTGACGGGGGGAATACATCGTTATAGTATGGGTGGTTTTACTGATTTAGCCTGTGCAATTTCGACGACTGCAGAAGGCTTACTAGGCGGTTTTGTGCATAGCTATTATGTGCGCAAGGGTAAGGTAGATAAAATATTCAAACCGAGTACCGCTTTTGTTGTCTTGTTTATCGCAGAAATCATGCAGATGACCATTATTTTAATTTTTGCAAAACCCTTTGATCAAGCTTGGGCTGTGGTTCAGGTGATTGCAATTCCTATGGTCATTGCTAACGCCTGTGGTGCCGCATTATTTATGAGCATTATCCAAGATAGAAAAACCATCTACGAAAAATATTCTGCTGCCTTTTCTAGCAAAGCTTTAAAAATTGCGCAGCGCTCAGTAGGTATATTAAACTCAGGTTTTAACCAGCAAACAACCAAGCAGATTGCCGAGATTATTTATCAAGAAACGGGAGTAGGCGCGGTTTCAATTACTGATCACGATAAGATACTGGCTTTTATTGGTATTGGCTCGGATCATCATTTACCCGGCACAGCTATTTCTTCTGAATATACACATAGAGCGATCGATAATAAGGAAATTATTTTCGCTGACGGCTACGAAGTGAAATATAAATGTTCACTAAACGAAAAATGCCGTTTAGGAGCCGTGTTAGTTATTCCTTTAGTCGGTGTAGATGAGCAGGTTTTAGGCACTATCAAGTTGTATGAGCCTAAGCAAAAGTTGTTTTCAACCCTGAATCGTAGTTTAGGGGAGGGGCTGGCAAAGCTGCTATCTAATCAAATATTAACTAGCCGTTTTAGTGAACAAAAAACGCTTTTAACACAAGCAGAATTAAGGTTATTGCATGCACAGGTAAATCCACATTTTTTATTTAATGCATTAAACACGATTAGCGCTGTTATTCGTCAAGACCCCAATAAAGCGAGAGAATTAATTCAACATCTTTCTACATTCTTTCGCAGTAACTTAAAACAGAATATCGAAATAGTGACAATCAAAGATGAGCTTGCACATATTAATGCTTACCTTGAAGTAGAGCTAGCGCGTTTTAGTGATAGATTAACCGTTGAATTTTCTGTTGATGAACGTTTATTGAATATCCAAATACCTACTTTCACCTTGCAACCTTTGGTTGAAAATGCGATTAAACATGGTACATCTACCTTACTCCAAGATGGCAAAATCAAGGTGGTTGGCATCATTGATAGTTCGCAATCTCAGCCTTTGGTCAAATTACAAGTCATCGATAATGCGGGGACATTTTTCGATTCTGAAAACAACACTGGCTTAGGGTTGCAAATAGTTGATAAACGCCTAAAAAATAAATTTGGTGAGCAATATGGGCTGGAGATGATTTGTCTTAAATGGCAATCGACCACCTCACAAATTATTTTACCATTCACTAAAAAATAACAATAAGAGAAAAAGATGTTTAAAGCTTTAATCATTGATGATGAAACCTATGCACGCGAAGAGTTAATTGTGCTATTAAAAGAAACCGGTGAAGTTGAGATTATTGGTAGCTGTGCAAATGCCATAGAAGGGCTGAAAAAGATTAACAAGTTAAAACCCGATGTTGTGTTTCTCGATATTCAAATGCCACAAATTACAGGCTTAGATATGGTCAGTATGTTGGATGCTGAGAATATGCCACAGATAGTATTTGTAACCGCTTATGATGAGTATGCGCTGCAGGCATTTGAAGACAATGCTATTGATTATTTGTTAAAACCCGTTGCTCCTGTGCGCTTAGCTAAAACCATTAAAAGATTAAAACTTTCCAAAGTCACTAATGACTTTACGCCCATAACTCAGAGCCAATTAGAACTAGTACCTTGTACTGGCTACAATCGAATTTTACTGATCAAGCCGCAAGATATTGAAATTGCATATTCAGATCAATGTGGCATTCATGTCGTTAGCAGTGTTGCTTATGGAAGTGAAAGTACCTTAACTTGCTCTTTGAGTTTAAAGGTATTAGAAGAAAAAACCGCGTTAATTCGCTGCCATAGACAGTACTTAATTAACCCAAATGCTATACGTGAAATTAAATTATTGGACAACTCTTTAGCTGAAATCATTACCTGTAATGGCAGTGTTGCCCCAGTAAGTAGACGCTATTTGAAAGCACTCAAAGATCGCTTTTCTTTACATTAATCTAACACCTAATCATTAAGTGTTTATCTTGTTATTGTTTATCTGAACAGTAAAGCAGCATTATTTATATCACTTAACCAGTAGCAAAGGGCTTACATTAAGCCATTTTAAATGACTCAATGTAAGCTCTGTCGTTAATCAACTATTTAAGTTGATTTCCTATACGCTGAGTGCTGTGAATTACATTAGTAAAGTAGGCTGTAGAGTCAACTTCTGGTCCCCAATTAGGATCGTTGC
>JBALXF010000470.1:0-2828 GCA_036961085.1 Psychromonas sp. | reverse complement strand
AAGGTATGTTATCCAAGGTACAATAGCCAAGCTACATTATGATTTTTATCATAACGACAAAAGTAAACTAAGCAAATCCACTTTTAATGAAATCTAAGGATTAGATTGATTTAGTTAGTAGAGCGATTGTTTTTTAAACAGCATGAGAATTTTACTAGGGTGAAAGAAATCTATTATCCAGTAACCTAGGTGGCTTTGTCTGATCTGAACAATACAGTAGTAGCTACTTAATTAAGTATAAATGCATACAAAGACTACAATGTGCTCAATGATGTTGAATTTACTGTAAACTCGGTTTTATCCTTGATTGATCAACCGTTATTTAAGATGTGAAATAACGCAGAGAAAATAAAATTGAAATATTAGCAATTTTCCTTGCTCAACAATAAAATATCACTACAATATGCGCGCCGATTAGGGTTCCATCGGGCATATTATTCGCAATTTATTTGTCGATTTAATACAGTTTAACAATTTTAGAAAAAACACAATTTAATAGCGGGTTCCCTCACCCCGCAAATAGTTACTTCAAATCAAAAAGGTCACAATATGTTAATGCTAACTGCAGAACAGATCCGTCGAGCACTTTTATTGCTCGTCGCGTTTCACATTATAATAATCAGTGCCAGTAATTACTTGGTGCAATTACCATTCCAAATCTTTGGTTACCATACTACGTGGGGCGCCTTTAGTTTCCCATTTGTTTACCTTGCTACCGATCTCACGGTTAGAATATTTGGTCAAAAAGCGGCGCGAAAAATCATTTTTAAAGCGATGCTTCCTGCTTTGTTGATCTCTTATGTTATGGGAGTGGTATTCCATCAAGGTGGATTTCAAGGGTTAAGCGCACTGGCAGAATACAATAGTTTTGTTTTCCGTATTGCCTTTGCAAGTTTTACTGCCTACCTAGTTGGGCAATTAATGGATATCACTGTTTTTTCTAAACTGAGAAAAACACGTTCTTGGTGGGTTGCGCCAGCCGCTTCGACTTTAGTGGGTAATCTAGTTGATACAATCGTTTTTTTTGCATTAGCATTTTACGCATCAAACGATGCCTTTATGGCACAGCATTGGCCAGAGATTGCCACTGTAGATTATGTTTTTAAACTGATTGTCAGCCTAGGGTTATTTTTACCTGCATACGGTGTGCTGTTAAAAGTACTAGAGCAAAAATTAATTAAAACGCCAGCATCTCACGGTATCGCATAATAATTTATCACTGATTGTCTTCAATCATGATGTTGAATTAAATAAACCGTAGTCAGCAATGACTGCGGTTTATTACCACGCCATTTCTAAACAACCCCCTATCTTTGTCACTGTCTCTTATAAATAGCCTTAGTAGCTGGGATTACTTCTGATTATCCATTTTTTTTCTTTAAACCCGATCTAATTTTAGTTAAGGTGTTGTTACTAAATAGACTAAGCCTGAAAACCTAACCTTTATTAAATTAATCAGAGTACAAGTTCATGCCAATCAAAACAGACGAATTAAGAACAGAAAAATTAGATTACCTGATCACCCCTGCAGAATTATCTGAAGAAGCACCGATATCTGATATTTCAGCAGGAGTCGTCACCCGAGCTCGTCGTGAAGTAGAAGCTATTTTAGCGGGCGAAGATCAACGTTTACTAGTTATCGTAGGGCCTTGTTCTATTCATGATCCTGCAGCTGCACTTGAATATGCAAAACGTCTGGTTAAATTAAAAGACAAACATACAGATCAACTATGTATTGTAATGCGTGCTTACTTTGAAAAGCCTCGTACTATAGTTGGCTGGAAAGGCTTAATTAACGATCCTGATTTAGATGGTACAAATGACGTTAATAAAGGCATTGTACTCGCTAGAAAATTACTGGTTGATATTAATGAATTAGGTTTAGCGACAGGTACCGAGTTTTTGGATATGGTAACCGGTCAATATATCGCAGATCTGATCACTTGGGGAGCTATTGGCGCTCGAACAACAGAGAGTCAAATTCATCGTGAGATGGCTTCTGCTTTATCATGCCCAGTTGGCTTTAAAAATGGTACCGATGGAAATTTAAAAATTGCCATGGATGCTGTGAGATCGGCTAAAGCCCGTCATATCTTTTATTCTCCAGATAAAATCGGTCGCATGACTATTTATAAAACGGCAGGTAACCCTTTCGGACACTTAATATTACGTGGCGGTAAAACGCCTAATTATTCTGTAGATGATGTTGCTAGTGCTGCAAAAGATCTCGATAACGTAGGCTTAAGTCAGCGTTTAGTGGTTGATTTTAGTCACGGAAATAGTTTAAAGCAGTACCAAAAGCAGTGGGATGTCGCGAATGAAATAATGACACAAATGCGTAATGGTTCGCGTATTGTTTCTGGTGTAATGATTGAAAGCTTTATCGAAGAGGGCAATCAATCTGTTGAAGATGGCAAGGAACTTGTTTTCGGGAAAAGTATTACAGATGCGTGTATCGGATGGAAAGACACTGAGAACATGCTTGCTGAGCTTGCTGATGCAAGTAAAGATAGAATGAGTAAATAAAAGTAGAATAAGCAAATAAAAATAGTTATTTAAATATGGCTTCTATTTTTAACAAGGAAGTAGAAGCCTTATTGCTTATTATTGCTTATTGGTGATTAAAAAAAGGTGAGTGATTAAGGAAAGCGATTTATTTGATCACCTAATAATCCTTTTTATAATCACTTACTATTATAAAGTGTTAGTCATTTTCTTTAGAGAATGGCCATGATGCAAATGTGTCTACCCATTTGATGGAAATAAAATACCATAAAGGCACAAATAATAGTGTCCATAAAGAATAGTCTTCTATGTACATCCCAATT
>JBALXF010000046.1:0-11414 GCA_036961085.1 Psychromonas sp. | reverse complement strand
TGAAGCGCCACCACGTGCAACACCGGTGAAAGCAAGCCGTAGTGCTCAGGCATCAACAGCACGTTCACACCGTCAGACGACTTCACCGCGCTGCCACCATCGGCAAATACATAAAGCTGCCCGCCACGTGCACTTACTTCCTGCATGTTGGCTTTCAGCTTTTCCAACATTTCATCGTTGGGCGCTACCACCACCACAGGCATTTCGGAATCGACCAGAGCCAACGGACCATGCTTCAGCTCACCCGCTGGGTAGGCTTCCGCATGAATGTAAGAGATCTCTTTGAGCTTCAGCGCGCCTTCCAAAGCAATGGGGTAATGCCGACCACGACCCAAAAACAGCGCATGGTGCTTATTGGCAAAATGCTGTGACCACGCCTCAATGCTTGGCTCTAGCGCCAGCACTTTATCCACGGCAATGGGCAAGTGACGAAGCTCGTCTAAATACGCTTTTTCGTCGTCATCACTCAAGCGCTGGTGCGCCTTGGCAAGCAGCAGCGTGAGTAAGAACAGCGCACTCAGCTGAGTGGTAAACGCTTTGGTAGAGGCCACACCAATTTCCGGGCCAGCGCGGGTAATAAAGCGCAGTGCCGTTTCACGCACAATGGCAGATTCCGGAACGTTACAGATCGCCAGGGTGAAGGTATGCCCCTGTGCCTTTGCGTGGTGCAGCGCCGCCAGGGTATCCGCGGTTTCACCGGACTGAGAAATCACCACGACCAACTGCGTTGGGTTAGGCACGCTATGGCGATAGCGATACTCGCTGGCAATTTCTACGTTGCAAGGAATGCCCGCCACTTGCTCAATCCAATACTTCGCCGTCATGCCTGCGTAGCTAGAAGTACCACACGCTAGAATCAGTACCGAATCTACCTGCTGAAAAATCTCAGCGGCTTCCGCACCAAAAATGCCGGGCTGCAACTGCCCTGCCCCGCTAATCATTTCCAGCGTGTTACTAAGCGCCTGGGGTTGCTCGAAGATTTCCTTCTGCATGTAGTGGTTGTAATCGCCCAACTCGACCGAGTTGGCGTTCAAGCTAGACGTGACAATGGCGCGTTCAACCATCTGGCCAATACCATCGACCACTACCACCGCATCGCGGCTCAAACGGGCTACATCGCCGTTATCCAGGTACATCATGCGCTTGGTAACAGAGAGCAGCGCAGAGGCATCAGATGCGGCATAGTAGCCATCATCTGCAACGCCCAGCATCAGCGGGGAGCCTTCACGGGCAACCACCAGGCAATCCGGCTCTTCCTCACTAATGACGGCTAACGCAAACGCCCCCTTCAGGTGGGCAACAGCACACTGCACGGCAGAAAATAGGTTTTCGGCGGGTTCGCCAATTTGGCCCTTAAAACAGGCTTGAATCAGGTGAGCAATGGTTTCTGTGTCAGTATCCGAGGTGAACACATACCCCAGGCCTTGAAGCTGCTCACGGAGAGACTCGTAGTTTTCGATGATGCCGTTATGCACCACCGCCAAGCCAGAGGAGATGTGCGGGTGAGCATTGCGCTCGGCGGGAACGCCATGAGTAGCCCAGCGTGTGTGAGCAATACCCACATGCCCATTAATACCCACTTCCGCCACTTTGCTGGCTAGCTCCGCCACACGCCCTTTGGCACGGGCGCGCTGCAACCCATTATTGAGTACCGCCAAGCCTGCCGAATCGTAGCCGCGATACTCCAGGGTGGATAACCCTGCAAGTAAAAAATCGGTGCTTTCCTTTGCGCTAATCGCGCCAACAATGCCGCACATAATATATCCAGTTATTAATTACAAAGCGTAAGAAGTTATTCAGGCAGCGAAAAATCCAGACCAAGCTTTTTTTCAAGGCTTACAGTCTTATCCGCATGGTGTTCATCACCCCCAACATCATCGGAAGCAGGAAGCCCGAGCAAATTTTTGAGGCGAAAATTTTCTTGTTGCAGGCGAGAAATTTTTTCTGCCAACTCAGACCTTTCTTTCGCGTGCTGCTCCGAGAGCTCTAATAGCTGCTTACGATAAGACTCATCATCCAACGGAGTATCAGACATATTAGCAAGCCCCATATTTTTCTAAGAATCGCATAGAGGAACTATTCAGCATTTGGTTAGAAACATCCTCGTAGACATTATTGGATGAACAATATTTTTCAAAAGAAGTGATATTATCACTCACTTTGACATCAACGCCAAATAACCCAAGATCTTTTAGGGATGAAGAAATTAAACCAAAAGTAAAACCATTATGATCAGCTTCACTTGAGGTCAAATGACAATCTTTTAGTGGAAGAAAGCCAGTCTTAGACTTCACCTTATTCATCATAATACTATCTAAAGACTTATTTGCAGAAACCCCATCCCAAAGATCAAACTCCATATACTCCAAAAGTGCACGATGTAAAAATCTACCTAAACCTATCGTTTCGCCTAAACGATGTGGTTGAGATTGAGATTCACCAGAGTAACCGTACCCTTTCCAATAGATGGTTTTCTTATGATAATAATCGTGCAAATAACAGTCTTGAAACCCTGCAAAGAGTACGCCTTTATCAATGAGAGAGCAGTAATGCTGAAACGTAGCAGAGCAAATAAAGTCATCTGAACCAAGGACAATTAAAGCATCGAAATCCAGAGCTTTACAGTAATCTAAGCCCGCTTGCCATTTTTGAGATAAGGGGTCATTAGGGTGCTCAATATAAATAGCCCCGCCAGCTTCACAAATACTTCGTGAAACCGACTTTTCAGAGCCAACGGCTACTATCTGAACAGACACCTGATCATCTAGCGTAGAGAACAATTCTTGGTAGTAAATCAAGAAAAGGCGTGTTAAATCGTGCCTTTTCCATACACATGTCAAAATTACAATTTTTTTGTTTTTTCTTTTTGGAAATCGAAAATTTGAAAAAAACAACTTGTCATCTTTCAATGACTGGTGATCTGAAAATCGCATTACATGAGAATTGATGATACTGATGGCATGCCATACATGCGCAGTTTTCTTATTCATAGCACTGTGTATACGCATAAAGTTTGCGACACACAAAACAAGAAAATCAAAATCGAATGAAAACTTAGGGTTCTTCAAAATAAGTTTTGCGAGAACAACAATCAAAAGCGCATCACCTGGATTACTCCTCAGGCCGCGAGCGAGTAGATCATAGCAAAGAGAGAACTGATCATCACGTAAAGCTTTATCACACTGATGAGCCAAGCGAAAATTATCAATCATTTAAAAACCTTCAAACTAGGCTTTAACACCATGAGCAAGAAAAATAGAAGAATAACCTTTTAAAACAACCTTCTCTACGGCTAGATCTGTAAAGAGATCGCCAAATCGATGCTTTACATCCTCAACATCAAGGTAAAAACGAACATGACCAAATGAATCGAAATTTGGAACAGAAAAAATGATACTAGAGCCAGTAGGAAAACTGCTTAGCAGCTCAATATCCTGCTCAATATGCTCAAGCACTTCTAAAAGCAGAAAAACGTCATTTTTATTTTCCTGAACAATCTCAGAGTCGAAAGCATTTCCAACTAAAAACTTAGCATTGGGTACTCTTTCAGAAGCTTTCTGTATAGAGATTTTGCTATAGTCAAAACCAAAATAATCTACTGCGGGTATATGTTTAATTATATATTCTGCAAACTGCCCTGGCCCACAACCCACATCTACGATAGATTGAAATTCATAAGTTTTAAAGAGCTCACAAATTTTATCCCATACAGGAACATAAATAGAATCAGCAGATGCTGAAGCATATTTTTCGGAATGCTCATAAACAGCATCATAAAACCTATGAGATACCTCATAGCTGTATCCGTTGTTCGCTTGATGCCCAAGCTCTACTAACATGGCAGAAGCGGTAAGCGGAACTTTTTTATTTAAAGATTCACTTATGACTATTGCATGGCGCAACATACTATAAGCAGTATTGATATAACCTTGTTTTCTAAGAATATCAGAAGCAAAAACCGAAAACCCTAGTTCTTGGGAATAAACAGTATCAGTACTAATGATATGCCAAATATAATTTTCTGCTATTTCAAAACTTTTCACATCCCTATAGAAAGCAGCTAGGACATGAAGGAGTTTACTATTAAACACTCCTAAAGATACAGAATTCTCCAACAGCTCAATTGCTCTCTGGATTTTGTTTTGATTTCTTAATGACTGCGCCTTCGCAATTAGGTAAGAAATCGGCTTAGCCTGTAATCTAAGAAGCTCTCCATACACTAGCTCTTCTTTAAAGTATGCCTCATCAGAGGCATACTCTTTAGCAAGTTTCTCTAAACAAGAAATTCGGTCATTAGCACCATCACATATATTCTTATTATCCATGACCAAACACCTTATAGTGAAACTAACAATGCACCCACAACTGATTCCACCTCATCTTTACTTAAATAAGGATGCATAGGCAAGCTCATTACTTTTTTGGCCACCTCATTACCTACAGGGAGGTGAGCCTCCAAATTCTGCACAGCAGGCTGTAAATTTAAGGGGATCGGATAATGAACAGCAGTTGGGATATTTTTTTCTTGCAATAGTTTCTGGACAGAATCTCTATTATCTACACGAATAGTGT
This sequence comes from Psychromonas sp., assembly GCA_036961085.1. Lineage (GTDB taxonomy): Bacteria > Pseudomonadota > Gammaproteobacteria > Enterobacterales > Psychromonadaceae > Psychromonas. The sequence continues at coordinate 6,842 of JBALXF010000046.1, read as the reverse complement.
ACTGAGCCCATGCTGATGAATTCTCATCACGCACGCATGGGATAGTATTGATAGCATTCTCAGAAAGTAATGAAGAGTATAATTTAGCGGCTTGGTCGCGCTGCTTTAACTCTTCATCGAAAATTTCTAATTTAGGCAACAAAATAGCCGCTTGCAAAGTATCCAGCCTGCTATTAACACCCACTCTTATATGATGATAGCGCTTATCCTGCCCATGGCGAGCAATCTGACGCATAACTGTTGCCAGCTCTTCATCATTTGTAAAAATTGCTCCGCCATCTCCATAGCAACCTAATGGCTTGCTTGGAAAAAAGCTGGTACATGCGATGGTGCTTAAGTTACACGACCTAGTACCTTTATAGGTAGCGCCAAAGCTTTGTGCAGCATCTTCAATAACAGGGATATTATATTTTGATGCAATAAAATTTATCTCATCAAAATCTGCACATTGACCGAACAATGAAACAGGTATGATTGCTTTTGTTTTAGGTGTAATAGCTTCTTCTAGCTTTTTTACATCTAAATTATAGGTATCACGATCAATATCAACATAAACAGGTTTGGCCCCTAGTAGAGCTACTGTTTCGGCAGTAGCAATATAGGTAAACCCTGGAGTGATCACCTCATCACCTGGGCCTATCCCAAGGGCCATTTGGGCAATTTGGAGAGCATCCGTACCGTTAGCACAGGTAATACAATATTTTGCTCCAGTAAACTTCGCTAATTTTTCTTCTAGCTCAATTACTTCCGGACCAAGTATATAATTACCGTGTGACAGAACTTTTTGGATATTGGAATCAATTTTATCTTTAATGATGGCCTGCTGAGCAGCTAAATCAATAAATTGCATGATTAAACATCCACCTTCGATAATTTACTGTCACTAAGCTGATAGACATGTCCTGTATATTGGCACTTAACTTCAGCATGACCATTTAAAGGCAAATCTAACTGCTCTCCGTATTCACTCATCCAACCAATCTGGCGTGCGGGAACCCCCACCATGAGTGCATAATCGGGCACATCCTTATTTATAACCGCGCCGGCTCCAATAAAAGCATATTGCCCAATTGTTATTCCACAAACAATTGTACAATTCGCTCCAAGAGTAGCCCCCTTCTTAACCAATGTATCTCTATACTCATCCTTACGCTCAATCAATGAGCGCGGATTATAAACGTTAGTAAACACCATGCTGGGACCGCAGAACACTCCCTCCTCAAGGTGAACGTTATCGTATACCGATACATTATTCTGTATCTTACACTTATCACCAATGGTAACTTTGTTACCAACAAACACATTTTGCCCTAGTGATACTTGTTGACCAATTTTTGCACCAGAACATACATGCACAAAGTGCCATACTCTTGATCCGTCACCAATTTGGGCACCGTCATCAACAATGGCAGATTCATGAACTTGATAGCTCATATTATTCCTTGATCAGTTTACTAAGGAATGGATGCCCTTCACCTTCTGCAGGCTCTTCAAACTTTGCAGTTCGTATTTGATTTACGGTTTCTACGCAATGGCGAGCATCTTCAATTCCATAACCACGACCCGCAAGAATTTCCTGATAACTGATGGTATGTAAATCAGTAAAACCAGCAGAAAACTCTATTTGCTCACCTTCACAACTAATATTTCTAAATGTAGTTTGCTTTCCTTGCACCTCAGAGGGCAAGTCATTGGAATCAATAGAGAGAAACCAAGGCACCCTTGCCTTCTCATACTCTAAATAGCCCGAAGCCTTATATTCATTGGCATAATGCAGTACGTTTTTCTCAAGCTTGCCAAAAACGAAATGCAACATATCAAAGAAATGCACACCAATATTAGTTGCAACACCGAAGGATTTTCGTGGATCGCCCTTCCAGCTTTCCATGTACCATTTACCACGGGATGTAATATAAGTGAGATCTACGAGATACTTATCTTCGCGGTTTTCACTTGCTACTTTTTCTTTTAATTTAATAATAGACTCATGGTGGCGCAATTGAAGAATATTGAAGACACGTTTACCTGTCTCTTTCTCAACAAGTGCTAACTCGTCTAATAGATCAGGAGAAGGCACCAATGGCTTCTCACAAATAACATCACACCCCATTCTTAAAGCGGCAGCAATGTGGGCATGGTGTAAATAATTAGGGGAGCAAATAGAAACATAATCAAGTGCAGTTTTCGGATCACGTTTCAAAGTATAAGCATGTTCTTGGAAGCGCTCAAACTCAGTAAAGAACTCACTATCAGGTGAAATACTATCAATGATACCAACAGAATCATTGATATCGTAGCCAACACTCAAGTTATGGCCAAGCTCTTTGATAGCTTTCATATGACGAGGAGCAATATAACCGGAAGCTCCAATTAATCCAAAATTCTTCATCAATTATCTCCTTCTTACAAACGTAGATCTGATTCATTTTTAGATAAAACATGCTTCACATCATATAGAACATGTTTTTCTTTACCAAAGGAGCGAATTTTTTCAGCTCCCCATTCTTTAAAATCAGAGTGATCTACAGCCAAAACCACAGCATCGTAGGCACCTTCAAGCAAATCGCTTTCTAGCTTAATACCATATTCAGCTTCTACTTCTTCTGGCTCAGCCCACGGATCATAGACATCAACGTGCATATTGAAGCTCTCAAGCTCTTTGATCATATCAATGATCTTAGTATTACGGACGTCTGGGCAATCACCTTTAAACGTAAAACCTAGTACTAAAACGCGAGCTTCATCAATATGAATTTTCTTACGGCTAACTGCTTTGACTAACTGTGTAGCCGTGTATTGCCCCATTCCATCATTGATACGTCTGCCAGCAAGGATCACCTCTGGCTGATAACCAACTTCTTTAGCTTTGTAAGTGAGATAATAAGGATCAACACTTATACAGTGCCCACCGACCAAACCAGGTTTGAAAGGTAGGAAGTTCCATTTAGTACCTGCTGCCTCTAACACTTCCTGACTATCAATTCCAAGAATGTTAAAGATTTTAGCAAATTCGTTGATTATGGCGATATTCAAATCTCGCTGCGTATTTTCAATTACCTTAGCAGCTTCAGCGACCTTAATAGAGCTAGCGCAATGGGTACCAGCAGTAATGATTGATGCATAAAGATCATCTACAAACTTAGCTATCTCGGGTGTCGAGCCAGAAGTGATTTTTCTAATTTTTGTCAGCGTATTAATTTTATCGCCTGGGTTAATTCGTTCAGGACTGTAACCCGCATAAAAATCCTGATTAAATTTTAACCCCGAACCCTTTTCGATAACGGGTATGCATACTTCTTCTGTGGCACCAGGATAAACTGTAGACTCATAAATCACTATGTCACCTGTTTTTATAACAGTAGCTAACATAGCCGAGGCCTTGCGCAGAGGGTTTAAATCCGGCGCATTATTTTCATCGATGGGTGTTGGGACAGTGACGATGTATACATTACAGTCTTCTATGTCTTTTACATCATAGCTGTATACTAGGTTTGTTGCGGTTGCGAGATCAGTCTCTGAGACCTCAAGTGTGAAGTCATGACCTTTCTTTAATTCATCAACACGCTTTCTATTGATGTCGAAGCCAATGACATTCTGTTTTTTTCCAAACTCTACAGCTAACGGAAGGCCAACATAGCCTAAGCCGATTACAGCTATTCTGGTTGAACTAGTATTTTGCATAAGCCACCTAATTTAAAGTGAATATATAATTTAGCTCACTGAGCCCCAATATCGGTTACGTAAAACCTTGTTTGTCCTTTCCTTATTACTTTTATAACGATTAAAAATCGTATCACTAAAATCAATTTCGTTATGGTCAATCCAATTTGCTTGGTGAGGAAGAACATAGAGGGGGATTTTTCTTTCAGCGGCGTATATGCCCATCCAAATATCAGCCATATTTTCACTTTCAAAAAAATCATAACTTATGTCAATTAATTCTGTATCAAATGCCATCACTCCAGTTCCAGCAAATTCAACTTTTTCTAGATGTCTAACCTCATCTAGACACCGATAGTTTTCTGCAATATCTGAATAATAACATGTGGCTTTTGGAGTCAACACACGCCCATGATATGAGACTATGCACGGCTGTTGGAGAGATGATAAGTAACTTAATGTTCTTACAACATAATCTGGAGGGTAATACAAATCATCATCAATTGAGAAGTATATGCAATTTTTATCATTCCCGAGCATATAATACTTGCCTGCATCCCCCCTATCTATACCAGTATCTAACGAACTAATAACTTCTATTTTAGAGTTCTTCAGAAATTCCGGAAGTTCATAAAATCCATTTTGATATACATATAGCTTATCAACCTGATCTATAATACTGTCAACAGTATATTCAAAACTGTTCATTCTATTTTGCACAACTGCGACGCCTGCCACCTTTTTCTTATCATTGTATTTATTGTGAGCGTGATAAAATGAAAGATGCTTTTCCCATTTTTTGCTTGATAAAAGCGGGTTTGCAATTCTTTCTTCATAATTCATTTGGCTGTCATGTTCACCATGCAGCACAAGAGACCTAAGCACTTGATACATATTGTAGTCAGATTTTTTAAATCGTCTCGACAACTGCGAGCCAACCCCAGATGACTGTAATGGCTTATTTTCCCACGTACTAATTGGAATTTCATTAAGCCTGTACCTTAATAACTTAGAGTCAAATATTATTGCCATATCTAACCACTGACTTTTAAATACTCGCACTCCCTTAAACTTTTCAATTGTTCGCAAATACCCTGTCCAACATTGCTCTCTACCATCTTCTAATAAATTAAGTGATATTTTTTTATTATCTTCGATTGAATCCCATAAGTGACAAGATTTTTTAAAGAAGCTATGCTCTAATTTAACATCATCTGGAAGATAGTAATAATAATCTGCTATAATAGTGGAAAGTTTGTCTAATATGAAGTTAACAGTTTTCCAATATTTTTTCTTACCGCCATTCTCTTTTGCATGAAAAATTTCCACGTTTCCTTGATATGGAATTAAATCATTTGACAACTCGACTGGTATTGCACTCCCATCATCATAAACAAAAACGTACACACTGACGTTATCACTCTCTGCTCTAGCAAATATATCACGCAATAATTCATTTAACATTTCATTGCGATTGAATGACGGTATTCCAATTGCGATTTTTGCACGCCCTTTTTCTTTATTTAGCAATTGAAGTTCATTATATACATTAAATTTTTTCAATATTGTATTTGATATCTGCTCATAGCACTCACTTGATGCATTATATTTATCGAAAGCAGTAACATTTTGACTATGCTTGACATCGAGCCCAACACCACCATGATCTTTAAACTTAGTTGAAACTAAACCTAAATTAAAAACACCACTTGTCATGCTGAGACTTAACTTGTCTTGCCATGCAACCGGCCTCATTTGAGTTTCTTTTGTTATTTTATTAAACATTAAACTATCTAACTTTTTGTTTACATGGATATCTTTCCAAATATTATAGTTGATATATTCTAAGAGTGGTTTTAATATCAATCTACCTAGACCTATAGACTCGCCGACTCGTTCTGGCTGTGCTAATCCTGATGAAGCCGATCCATAACCTTTCCAATATCCTGCTGCTTCTGATTTAACATCGTATAAATACAAATCCTGAAAACCAAAGAAAAGGGTATTTTGCTCTACTGCAGTGTTATAAATATAGAAAGTATCTTTGCTAACAAAATCATCAGACCCCATAATTATCAAACCATCAAAGTCATATTTTTTAGTTTCTTCAATACCAGCCTGCCATTTATCGCTAAGAGGATGGTTTGGCTGTTCTATATAGTTAAAACCATATGACTCACATGCTTCTTTGGATAATTGGCCCTCTGATCCAACCACAAGAACATTTAACTCAATATCATCTGCAATTTCGGCTTTAATTTTTTTGTAGTAATTGTAAAATATATTTGTTAAGTCATGTCGTTGCCAAACACATGTCAACATCAAGAGTTTAACTTTCTCTCTCTTTTTTAAATCAATATTATTTAAATAATTTATAAAATCGTGATTGCTGGAATATTGTTGTTGCATACTATACTTATGGCCTAAACTAATCATTGGCCATACTGACATAGTATCTAATTTTTTTTGAGCCCTAGCTTGTATAAAACTGCTCACCAAGGTGTGAAGCTCAGCAGAATTTATTGAGTTAGGCATCTTTCTAATTGCACGAATTGCTAAAGCAAGCGCAACACCGTTATCATTATGGTGTTTAAGTATTTCATTGCATTCCTTGTAAGCTGCTGCATAAGATCCTTCTTTCAACTTCTGTTCTATATGTGCAATTTTAGAAATTTGCATAGCTTTTAACACCTTTAGATATATTTTAGCTTTTAAATTTAATATCTATAGCAAACTATTGCTATTTACTACGTCTGCTATTTCTAGAAAAAGATTTAGTAATATGTTGGCCAAGGGCATTTGTTGTTTGTTTTATATAATATTTTTGCTCTTGAAGTAGACTACAAACTCTCTCTTCTAAATCATTTACTTTGAAAACAAGCATTTCCTCTCTTTCAATTCTTTCTTTTTGCTTATTTTCCTCTTCAACCTCAGCCACGTTTTTTAGATAGGCCTCCGTTTTTTCAAGCTCTAACACTTTAGTCTTTAAAGCCTTGGCTTCGTCTCTTAAGATTTGGCATTCATTTTTAGCTTCAATCAGATCTATTTCTGATTGCCTACATTCCTCAGCAAGTGTAATAAAGGCATTATTTACGTCTCTGACACATACCCAATATTCATTTTTATTATCCTGAATCCGTGAAGCCGGCGCCGACACTTTCCCTATCACCGCCAGCGAGCAC
>JBALXF010000469.1:0-2834 GCA_036961085.1 Psychromonas sp. | reverse complement strand
CAGTCAGCATAATTTACCTGCAGGTATTGAATATTATCTGCCACTATTTTTTGATCAGACTGCCACCTTATTTGATTATTTTCCTAAAGATTCTCGTTTGGCGATTGTCGGTGATATCAATCAAGCAACTCACGATTTTTGGCACACCCTTTCAACAAGGTACGAAGAACGCTCTATAGATTTATTACGCCCATTACTTCCACCTGAGCAACTATATTTACGACATGAGCAATGTTTCTCTCTACTGAATCAGTGGCCTCGTTACTATTTTCATCAACAGCCTTTTACTCAACCAAAAGCAGGTAAACAAAACTTACTCATTGAAAGTTTGCCGGACCTTCAGATTGAGCATAAAAAATCTGAGCCTTTGAAAAATTTACAACAATTCATTTCTGATTTCGACGGTAAAATATTATTTAGTGTCGAATCTGCAGGTCGAAGAGAATCTTTAATAGAGTTACTCACGCCATTAAAATTAAAACTGAGCAATTTTGATAACCTGTCTGCTTTTGTTAAAAGCAAAAAACAAGTTGGGATAACCACCAGCCAAATTGAGAATAGCTTTGTCTTAACAGAAGCAAAATTAGCCTTTATCACAGAAAATGAATTGTTAGGTCATAAGGTGACTCAGAGGCGTTTACGCAAAGAAAGCAGTGATGAAAACTATAGCTCTGAGCATATCGTGCGTAATTTGGCTGAGCTTAAAGTTGGGCAACCGGTTGTACATATTGATCACGGGGTCGGCAAATACCTTGGGCTCGAAACCATTGAGACCGTTGGCAACCTGACTGAGTTTGTGAAGCTTGAATACCTTCGTGGTGATAAATTATATGTGCCAGTGAGTTCGTTACACTTAATTAGCCGTTATAGTGGTCATGATGTTGAAAATGCCCCAATAAACAAACTGGGTACAGAAACATGGCAAAAAGCAAAAAAACGTGCGGCTGAAAAAGTCCGTGATGTCGCAGCTGAATTACTCGAAGTTTACGCTCAACGCGCGGCTAAAGTCGGTCATAAATACCAGTTAAATAAAACAAATTATGCATCCTTCAGTGATGATTTTCCTTTTGAAGAGACACACGATCAAGCATTATCGATTAATGCAGTATTATCTGATATGTGCTCGCCACAACCTATGGATAGACTCGTTTGTGGCGATGTTGGTTTTGGTAAAACAGAGGTGGCTATGAGAGCTGCCTTTGTTGCAACAGATAACACACGTCAAGTTGCTTTACTGGTGCCAACCACATTACTGGCACAACAACATTTTGAAAACTTCAAAGACAGATTCGCCAATTGGCCGGTACGTATTGAAGTGCTGTCACGCTTTAAAACGGCAAAAGAGCAAAAGGTAATTTTAGCGGCTGTTGATGAAGGCAAAGTCGATATATTAATTGGTACCCATAAATTATTGAGCAGTGGTGTTACCTATGCTGATTTGGGTTTATTGATCATTGATGAAGAGCATAGATTCGGTGTTCGCCAAAAAGAAAAGATCAAAGCATTACGTGCTCAGGTAGACATTTTAACGCTTACAGCAACACCTATTCCTAGAACATTGAATATGTCTATGAATGGAATGCGCGATCTATCAATCATTGCAACCCCACCGGCAAAACGTTTAGCAGTAAAAACATTCGTTCATCAGAAATCAGATATGCTTATCAGTGATGCCATAACACGAGAAATTATGCGGGGTGGCCAGGTTTACTTTTTACATAATAATGTTGGCACCATTGAAAAAGCAGCACAAGATATAAAAGATTTACTGCCGCATGCAAAAGTATCTGTCGCACACGGGCAAATGAACGAACATCAGCTTGAACAAATAATGAGTGATTTTTATCATCAACGACAAAATGTATTAGTCTGTACCACTATCATTGAAACAGGTATTGATATTCCAAGCGCTAATACAATAATAATTAACAGAGCGGATCATCTTGGGCTTGCGCAATTACATCAATTACGTGGACGTGTAGGTCGTTCGCATCATCAGGCATATGCCTACCTGTTAACTCCGCCTCCTAAATTAATGACAAAAGATGCACAAAAGCGTCTCCAAGCCATTGAATCATTAGATACATTAGGTGCAGGATTTACACTAGCGACCCATGACTTAGAAATACGTGGTGCAGGTGAGTTATTGGGTGATGAGCAATCGGGTCAGATAGCGACAGTTGGTTATAATCTGTATATGGAGATGTTAAATCAAGCTGTTGATGCTCTGAAGAATGGGCAAGAGCCGACATTGGAGCATCTACTCGCTAGCCAAGCAGAAGTCGAATTACGAATTCCCGCTTTAATTCCTGATGATTATATTCCTGATGTTAATATGCGTTTATCTTTATACAAGCGTATTGCCAATAGTAAAAATAAACATGGTTTAAAAGAGATCCAAGTTGAGCTTATTGATCGCTTTGGGTTATTACCTGTTTCGACCAAAAATCTTATTCAGGTAACTGAAATTAAGCAACTGTGTACTCCTTTAGGCATAAAACGACTAGAGGCTCATGCAAATGGTGGTAATATACTATTCACAGATAATACCCGTGTAGATCCAATGTTCTTGGTCTCATTACTGCAAACTCAAGCAAATACCTTTAAACTAGATGGTCCCACAAAGCTTAAATTTAATGCTAACCTAGAAGATAGTAGACAAAGAACAAACTGGATCAATCAATTTTTGAGCAGTCTAGAATCACATTTAATTAATTAAAATTAGGAATAACACATTGAATTACAAACTATTATTACCATTACTGATACTAGGTAGCAGTTTTTCTGCAGTTGCTGCAGAACGACGATTTGAAGTCGAAGTATTAGTTTTTAAG
>JBALXF010000468.1:0-2834 GCA_036961085.1 Psychromonas sp. | reverse complement strand
GTCTAATACTTTGTAAGCAGTCGCGCGATCAGGGAACATGAAAGGCAAGGTAAATGCTGCTGATTCAGGCATCAGGCCAGAGTAGTTATTTAAGCCAACCATAGAGATATCAAGAATACCAGAGCGTGAACCATCGATCATTTGAGCGTCATTACCTAATAAACCATTAGGGAATATGTTCACTTTTATATCACCACCAGTTCGTGCTTCAACTTCTTTTTTAAAAAATAATGACATATTTTGTTGTAAATCTGATTCAGGTGCAGCATGGCCAAGTTTAAGTGTTACGCCAGCCATAGCAGCAGATGAACAAAATGCCAATGTAGAAGCAAGACCAACAACTTTTAATAAAGACTTCATTTTATTTCTCCAGGGTTACGCCGATGAAAACTATCACCGGCAAAATCAAAAACTAATTAAGGTTTAACCGGTGATAAATTTCATCGGCACAATAATAATGCTAGGGAAGGCTACAAACGCAGCCAGTAGCACAAGGTATGCAGAAATAAAGGGTAAAATACCTTTAACTGCAGCAGACATTGGAACGCGGCCTACACCACAAACCACATTCAGAACCGTTCCAACTGGCGGTGTTATCAGCCCGATTGAACAGTTAATTACAAACATCAGACCAAAATAAACAGGGTCGATGCCAGCCATTTTAATAATTGGCATTAGTAGTGGCACAAGAATTAAGATGGTTGGACTCAGATCCATTACCATGCCGACACATAACACCAATAACATGATGACGGCCATCAGTAGGCGAGGACTATCGACAAGCGGACCCAGTAACTCGGCCAGTTGTTGAGGTAGTTGTGCAACTGTTATTAGCCAAGCAGCAACCATTGCACAACCAACTAAGAACATAACCATTGCAGTCGAACGCCCTGCTGTTAACAATATGTTGTAGAACCCTTTCCAAGACATTTCACGGTAGATAAATGTCGAAACAAAAATGGCATATACAGCAGCGACAACAGCGGCTTCAGTCGGTGTAAAGATACCAAAACGAATACCACCAATGATGATGATTGGTAAGAACAGCGCCCAAATACCATCTTTAAATGCAGCAATTTTTTCACTACGGCTTGCACGAGGAGCAACTTCAAGTTTCTCTTTACGTACTAATAGAGACCAAACAAATACCAAGGTCATCCCCATCAATATCCCTGGAACGATACCGCCTAAAAATAAGTTTTTAATTGAGATACCGCCGGCAACACCGACCAAAATCAAGGGTAATGAAGGTGGAATAACAGGAGCGATAATACCGCCCGATGCTAATAACCCCATCGATGAACCTTCTGGGTATTTAGCCGCTTTCATCATCGGATAAAGAATACTTACTAAGGCAGCAGCGTCTGCTACAGCAGAGCCCGATAAACCAGCAAGTAAAACCGAAGTGAAGATAGCAACGTAACCTAGGCCGCCCTTACGGTGACCAACCATTGTTGTGGCAAGGCGTACAATCCTTGTAGATAAACCTCCTGAGGACATTACCTCACCAGCAACTAAAAAGAAGGGAATCGCTAACAGTGGGAAACTATCCACACCATTTATCATTGATTGCGCAATGATATTGGCACTGAACATATCCATATGTACCATTAATGCCATCGATGACAGCAATAACGCGAATGCTACTGGTAACCCGAGAAGAATCGAGCCAATTAAAACAACAAGGAAAAGTGCTAGAGTCATGATTTATCCTCTAAATCAGATGTAAGCGCATTAGGATTGAACACTCGGACAACGGCAATAAAAGCCATCAATGCTCCAGAAATCACACCCGCAAGATAGAATAATGCGGAAGGAAGACCCGTCAACTGTGAAATATTGTTCCAATTAGCCATCATTTGACGAAACGCACCAATAAATAATAAAGACACCGAGACTAAAACTACGAACCAACATATACGACGCAAAAAGGGCACCGCACGTGGTAATAATTTTTCCGAAAACTCTGCTACAGCTAAGTGCTCACCGCGACGTAAAACAGTTACTGCACCAAGCATAACTACCCAAACAAGACCGAGACGAGACAATTCCACCGATGGACGTAAACTTGATGAAAAACCGTAACGTAACACTACATTTGTAAAAACCAGTGCAATCATGATTGCCAAAATTAGTGCCATCAAAACGTCTATGCTATTCCAAATCCACATTAGTATTTTTCGCATTGGGCCCTCCTCGGCCTTTAGCAATTTACTTCACTAGTCTTAAACTAGCTTGTAACTAATAAACAAAGATAGAGATGCCTATTTTTAGGCACCTCTATCGCTTTTTTTTATAATGCTCGGATTTGTGACCAAATTTCGTCATGAATCTCAATGCCGCCAGCAGCTTCATGGCGAGCGATAAAGTTTTCAATTTCAGAACCAGCAATCATTACGGAACCCGTTTCTGCAGGCTCAGATGCCAATACATAGTCACGGATACGTTTCATCTCAGATGCAAACTGTGTTTTTTCCATCGTTTTACTTAAATCAATGGCGATTAGGAATTGTGATACACCAAACTCTCCACCCATATCTTCAGTTAATGCTGGTACAGAGTTACCGCCACAAATAGCAGTCAACATCATATCTAATACGATTGACATTGATGATCCCTTCCAGAAACCCATTGGAATAAGACGCTTATTTTCCCAAATAACATGTGGGTCTGTAGTCAGCTCACCGTTATCATCAAAACCACCAACTGCTGGCAATTCTTTATCTGCTAGCACGTAGTTTTGTAGCTGTCCGTAAGAATATTGCGACATAGAGCAATCAACTAGTACAGGTGGATCACCCGCAATAGCCATAATTAATGGGTTTGAACCGATA
>JBALXF010000467.1:0-2836 GCA_036961085.1 Psychromonas sp. | reverse complement strand
CTTCCTCCTTCACAAAGTACATTAAATTCATATTGTTAGCATCCTCTTTATTCCGCATTTTTTTCTGCTTGTAATTGGTTCAATTATTTTGAACTTAAAGGTCAGTTTTAACCGTTATTAATCGTCATCTCCCTTAAATATAATAGCCTCACTTTCAAACGAAACGAACAAAAAATCATACTAGGAGAAACAATATGTCTACATCACTAATAAATAAAATTACTACATCAATCCCGAGCTGGTCTGCATTAGTACTTCGTGTACCTGTTGGTCTTATCTTCATGGCTCACGGAGCACAAAAATTATTTTCAATGTTTGGTGGTTACGGTCTTGAAGGCACCGGTCAGTGGATGGAATCTATTGGTTTAGCCCCTGGATATTTGATGGCTTTAATGGCGGGCAGTGCAGAATTCTTTGGTGGATTATTTATCGTATTAGGGTTGTTAACTAGACCGACAGCTTTGGTTTTAGGCTTCACCATGCTAGTGGCAATTGTCACTGTGCATTTAGAAAATGGCTTATTCATGAGTAACAACGGTTATGAGTTTGGTTTGACATTAGCAGTCATTAGCTTTGCATTAATGTTTCAAGGTGGCGGTCGTTTAGCAATTGATAATTTAATTGCAAAACGTTCACAGTAATAATGACGAAGATAAAATATTTAAAAAATCAAAGTGGGTAAAAATATGATCAAGCATTATGAATTCAAAAAATTAGGTAAAGCAAATCACGGTTGGCTAGAGTCAAGCCACCACTTTAGTTTTGCAAATTATTATAATCCAGCACGTATGGGCTTTGGTGTACTGCGAGTTGTTAACGATGACTGGGTTAAACCCGGAACAGGCTTTCCTACTCACCCACACCGAAATATGGAAATTATTAGTTTTGTACGCACTGGCTCTATTGCACATAAAGACAGTGCAGGTAACAATGGGGTAACACCAGCGGGTGAAGTGCAAGTAATGAGCGCAGGAACGGGTATTCGTCATTCAGAGTATAACGTAAGCAAAAATCCCCTGACGTTTTATCAGATTTGGATTGAGCCTAACAAACACAATGTTAAACCGCGTTGGGAAAGCAAAGTGTTTAGCCGTGACAGTGATGGCAACTCGCTACCATTGTTAGTATCTGGTTACCCTGAAGATAAAGGTAACGCATTGTTTATCAATCAGGCTGCACGTGTGTACGGCGGAATAATTAAAAAAGGAACACGTTTCACACAACATATTGATCAACAAATGTATGTGTTAGCGTCATCGGGTAGCTTTAAAATTATTGATAATAAAACTGAAGTGGTGATGCTAAAAGGTGATGGTGCAGAAGTGACAAAACAGCAAGAAATTACTATCGAAGCATTGCAAGATAGTGAAGTTATTTTACTGGATGTACCTGCCAATTAGAGTTTTTGTATAAACGATGTTACTGCTTCTCGAGCTTCAGTGATGAAGGAAAAATAAACAGTAGCATTGTATTTTATATTTAATAATAACACTGCTCAGTTTAAAAGAGGATCTGAGACTGTAATAAAAGCTGTGTAACTGCTTATTTATAACTCCTCGCTTTATAACTGATATGCACCTGTATGTAGGAACAAAAGAATACTGTCACTAGCTGTCAATAAAGGCCTGAGCTCATTTATTGACGCAACATACTGGCGCTTAAACAGAACCACTAGTAAACTCTTGTTACTCCATAATAAACCTAAATACTTATGATCAAACTATTTCATTTAATTGGTTTTCTATTACTAGTTACTTTGCTAACAGGTTGCTCATCATCACGATTTTTTGAACTTAAGCTGAATAAATTGACTCTTAAAAAAGAGCTAGGTGATACCTCTCTGCCTAATTTAACGGACCTTGCGACGAATGAAGTACAAACTTATTGTTTGTCTTTACCCCAAAAAACAGATATTGGTTTAGTCTTGTTAATGCGTTGTAGTAAAGAGCTGTTAGCTAGAGATGATTTAGACCTGCCATTACGTAGTTATGCGGTTTCAGCTTATAACCATGCATTATTGACCTTAGTCACAACTGACAAGCAACAAACTGATTCGACCAATAGAGTGATATTAAATTACCCCACTTCCAGCAACTTTACCTTGAGTGACAAAATGCGAGCAATAGATAGTCGCTTAAAACCTGTGATTTTCGGGGAGGTAGGCATAGCTATTGTCACTGCTAGAGAGAATAAAAAATCAGGAATTGATACATACTATCCGCTTGAAGGCATATTTCAGGATGCCACTATTGTTATGACTAGAGTAAAAAAGCAAGGGGACTCTTTCGAGGTGTCGCTAAATATACTTATGAATAATGATGTCTCTACTATTAAAATGGGGTCAAATGATTATGTATTAAAGCACTCCCCTGGCTCTGCATATTTGGCCCTGATTGAGAAAGCAAATATTGACGACTTTAATTGGCTCGGTTTTGTTTCGCCATCGCAAGCAGAAAAACGTCGTGGCGTGTTTTCCATAGGCGCTATTTCTGATGAAAAAATACCGCTTATCATGCTGCATGGTCTCAATTCAGATCCTTTGATCTGGCGATATTTAACGATGGCTCTTTTAAATGAGTCTGAGTTAATGTCTCGATACCAAATTTGGCATATTTATTACCCAACGGGTCCTCCGCCTTTTTATACAGCATTACGGACTCGTGATAACTTGCGCAGCATGTTACGCGAAATTGATAATCCTAGCCTGGCAGATAACGCGGTGATTGTTGGCCATAGTATGGGGGGTATAATTACTAAGTTGTTAGCGATAAAAAGTAACTTAAGTTTATGGGACGCTACTTTTAATATACCGCCAGAAGCGTTGTTAGCTGGTGAT
>JBALXF010000466.1:1608-2836 GCA_036961085.1 Psychromonas sp. | reverse complement strand
CCGACAAAAAAGGCTGCAAAAAGATCCAATAAGACGGATAGAAAGATAACTAATCCTAATTGAGCCGTTTTAGCTTCAATATTTAAGGCGATTGCAACACTGCCAATTAAGCCGATTACAGAGCCTTGACTTGCAACTGGGAGGTTATCTCGTTCAATTGCCAACTCAAGTTGTTGTTTACGTAATGCTGAGTTTTCATTTTGAATACGCGCTACACCTGTGGCAATACGGTTAATCTCGATATATTTTTGTGCGGCAACATTATTTAAATCTATCTGTTTTTCAATTGCATCTATTTGTAAATCAAAGGCAGCACTTTTACTGTCTTGCACATTAACATGCTGTTGAGCAGTATTAGTTGCACTATTAATGCCACCTATACTACCGCCTATGGAGATAGCTGCAAGAATGCCATAAAAGGTAAATGCTGATAATGCAGCACTAATATTACGCCTTGCTAAACGTTCGCCAAATTCATACCAAGCAAAAAACTTTCCAAGTTCAAAAATTACCGCTAGAGAGCCAAATAAAAACTGCATCCAAGGGTCATTATCAATAGATAAGAAGAGCAATAATGAAAATATTATTGAGGCTAAAATAGAGGCGCTGGTAAAGCTGTATACTACAGCCATTGCAAAAGGAGGCTTAGGATGTCGAATGCGTTTATTGGATGAGTCAATCATAAATTATCTGCTTAATATTGTTACGTAATGTAGTTACGTTATACAGCTACCGTTAGCGCTTGATATCTGTTTTGTTAAAATTTATTAAAAATGTAAATGGCTGAGCATTGTAGAGGCTGATAGTTTGAAAAGATAGCTGTGCTAGACGCTCAGCCATAAATACAGGTGTTTTTTAACAGTCTGATTATTATTTACTCACATTCCTAAGATATTTAATGCTATCTTTTGTGTAAGAGAACAATATCTTTTAATGAAGGGGGACTCTAAGATAGGAGAAAAGGTCATGAAATCTATTTATTGACGTCTAAAAAAATCAATATTATTTCTAACTAATTGGATATTCAAAACATCTTCATCTAGAGCTTTTATTGATCAATTTAGTTTTAACACCACAAAAAATTAATGTAGAAAAAAGTTTAATAATGATTTGGTATGTTTAAATAATTTTTTATATCATGAAGGGATAACTAGGATGGAAATCAAAAAAAACATTAAAAAGATGGACCTATATTTGAAATCAGCAATACACGGGCATGAACCTAAAG
>JBALXF010000466.1:0-1598 GCA_036961085.1 Psychromonas sp. | reverse complement strand
CCTAAAGTGTTTTGTATTTCGATGCAGAGAACAGGTACGACATCCGTGGGCAAGTTTTTTCAAGATTTTGAGTTTAGGTGGGCAGGTTGGCCAGCAGACGAAAAAAATAAATGGTCTAGTTCGCGTTTTAATGGAGATTATGAAGCAATATTTTCTTCTATCGATTTTAAAGCTGCAAATGCATATGAAGATTCACCATGGTTTGCTCCAGAATTTTATAAGGTATTATACCATCGATTTCCAAATGCTAAGTTTATACTATTTACTAGAGATCCTGATGCTTGGTACCAATCAATGGTCAAGCATTCAAAGGGTGACGTTATAGGTCCCACAATAAATCACTGTAAGGTATATAGAAGAGAAATTGAATATTATGATTTGTTAGATGCTGGTGAAATTGATGAAGAAAATGAAAACCAAATACATACCAAAAAAACAATGAAACTAACTGATCAACCTGAGCATTATAAAAAAGTTTTCCATCTGCATACAACAGAAGTGAAGGCGTTTTTTAGTAAATTTTCACCAGAATCCTTACATGTAGGGCGTTTAGAAGATCCTGAAAAATGGCAAAAGCTTGGTGAATTTCTAAAAATTGAGGTCCCTGAAGACTATGATACCCATGAAAATCAATCTCGCGATCGTAAACATAGAAATTAACCTTCGATGAGAAAATGCTGCAGGGGCAAAATTTATAACTGAAATCCTTAAATGGGCATAATAGTTAACTTAACGAGAAAATAACTAATAAGCTCAATAAGAAAAAGTAAGAGCTGCCCCTGACATTACGTTTTTAGATAATTTAAAGTCCAGTATTTAGCGTTTTAATATGTGATTATTTCTACTGTTTAAGTTACCTCTTACCATTGCCACCTTTGGTTTTGTTACCGCTCGGTTTATTCTTTTTAATATGTGCTTTTTCGGTGTCGCAAAGGTCATCCTTAGTTGCCTCATTTTTAGCAACTGAATAATGCACATCGTGTTTTGATATATCTAGTTTTCCCTCTCTTGCATGTTGTTGCTGACGTACTCGCAAATTATTGGTTTGCCCGACATATTCGATTTCACCGGTAATTCTATCAACATGGCGATACATGCCGGCTTTTTGCGGTATCTTGGATTGGCTACCTTTAATTTTGTTAGTTATTCGCATTCGCCCACTAGTGATCGCACTTTTATTAGTATTCTTATAGGCATTTTTCTTGGGTTGTTTTTTCTTAGATACTTTTCTTTTAAATAATGCACTTACAGCATTAAGCCAAAAACTCATTAATTTTCCCCTTACTTGATTTGTAAATTGAGCGCCTTATTCAGCGAGCAGTATAGTTGCCTGCATATTGTGAATTTGAAAGGTAAACATATTTTTTTATTGTTTTAATTCTTACAAAAACGGGCTAGATTACTTTCTTTTAATAATAAATCAAATAGTTAGAGAGAAAGAAGATAAGTTATGCTCGGAAGAATAGGGAGAGTTAGCTGAGTTTTTTTACTGAAAAGTTAATAAGTATTTTTATATAAATGATAATTTAGATGAACCGTGACAAATAAATTTCAATTCAAAAAAGCAAATAGTTGTCCCGATGTTTTAATGGGACAAC
>JBALXF010000465.1:0-2872 GCA_036961085.1 Psychromonas sp. | reverse complement strand
ACTAAAATGCACCAGCAGTTATTATCAATGGGCGCTAATCAGACATTTGCTACGGCTTTTTTGATTGCAGCACCGATCATTGGCTTTGATGCAATATTGATTTCATTACCTTTATTAGGTTCGCAGATATTAATCTTACGTATTGTTTTAGCTGTGCTATTGGCTTTATCAATCGCTTGGATTTTAGGGCGCCACTTTAAAGAGCATCCCATTGAAACTAAAGGTAAAAGTAATCAAGAAGCAGCGAAGACATCGCGTTTTGTGAGTGCAATTAAACAAGGTTATCAACATCAACTAGATCATACTGCACCTTGGGTATTATTAGGTTGGACGCTAGCCGCTACGCTATCAGCAGCTTCAGCATGGGCATTCTTTGATCAAGCGTTATGGTTGCAAGTACTGGTTATGATTTTTGTCGCCTTCCCGTTTGCGCTTTGTGCTACAGGTATTACGCCTATTATTGCAGTGTTATTAATTGCTGGTTTGTCACCGGGGGCTGCAATTGCATTTTTGCTTATCGCTCCGACTATTAGTATTGAAATGTTAAAAACGCTACGCAGTCAGCAAGGTTTCTTTGCTGCATTAAGTTTTGCAATGTTGATGTTAATTGGTGCTTTTCTGATGGGATTATTGCTGAATCAGTACATTGATGTGATTTCATTACCTTGGCTAGAGCAAGATCATGGTATTGGTCGTTGGTGGCAGTATGCAAGTTTAGTGGTTATTTTAATACTATACTTTAGCTCGTTGTTACGTCGTGGAGTGCGCAGTTTTATTGCGGAGTTAATACCTAACAGTTTATTAAAACACCATCACCACCATTAAGGTGTATCTGCAATAGTTATGTTAATAACAGCTAGTTGAGAAATAAACTTTTCAACTAGCTGAAAATTAAATGATTATTGAAGGTTTTATTAAGCGAAGCGTTTATTAAGGTGTTCAATAATTGCTGATGATTCATATAGCCAAGTCACATTGTTATTTTCTTCAATACGTAAGCAAGGTACTTTAATTTTACCCCCTTCCTTCTCAAGAATTGTTTTATTAGCTTGTTGTTTAGCATCAATAGTGCTGATATTTAAGCCTTGGCGACGCATACCTCTGCGAACTTTTACGCAAAATGGGCAAGCCTGATACTGATACAATTGCATTGTCTGTGTTTGCAAATCAATCTTCTGTTGATCTTCAGGATCACGTTTACGTTTTTTAGGCGGAAAAATAAAATTAAGTAATAATATAATTCGACCTAATAGCCAGCGTATTATAAACATCTAAAACCTCTATCTAATAAATTTAACAAGAGTTTAACTTAACAGGCTGTATGATTAAAGTTTCACCTATCACTATATGAGTAAAATTTATAATGAGTAACCTTGATTCACCCTGTATACGCCAATGTGCACTTAATGATGACAACATTTGTATAAGTTGTTTTCGCAGTTTGGATGAAATTTCGCAATGGAGCAAAGCAAGCGACATGCAAAAGCTAGATATGTTAAGCAATCGTTACGCGAGAGAAAAAAAATTAAACACTAAGATGCAATAGAATGCTTTAAAGTTAAGGGATTGTATGGGATTTAATGCGAAGTTATTAGATGGTTTAGTTATTTTTGTTGAGGTGATAAATGCAGGTAGTTTCACCCATGCAGCTAAAAATACAGGTCACTCAACCTCTTACATTAGTAAAGAAATAAACAAGCTAGAAGAAAGGTTAGGTGTTCGACTTATCAATCGTACCACCCGCTCAATTAGTTTGACTGAGGCTGGTTTAGTTTATTTTCAGAGCTGCGAACAACTGATCAATGAAGCACAGCAAAGTGAAGATGCGATTACTGGTCGCCAAATTGAACCACAGGGGTTGTTATCCATTAGCATGCCGATTGGTTTTGCTTTAGCCAAAATCCGCCCTGTTCTAGCTGAGTTTATTGCCCTATATCCGAAAATAAAACTTGATCTGGAAATGAATGATCGTAAAGTCGATTTGATTAGCGATGGTTTTGATCTAGCGATACGGGGAGCTGAAAAACTTGATGATTCAAGTTTGATTTGTAAGCGTTTTATGTCTTGTCAGGCATTGGTTGTTGCGTCTGCTGACTACCTGCAAGCTTATGGCACACCGACTCACCCGAGCGAATTAGTTAAACATAAAACGATTGTTTATAGTTATATTAAAAACCCTAATAACTGGTCATTTAGCACCTTTGATAAACAAGAAATAGCAGTCACAGTGGATAGTCATGTTTCTAGCAACAGTGGTGAAATGCAATTAGCTTTATGCCTTGCTGGGCAAGGTGTTTCGAGTATTCCTGATTTTTATTTAACAGATGAAATAGAAAAAGGGTTGTTAGTTGAGTTATTTACTGAATATAAAAAAGCGCATATTGATATCTTCTTTGTTTACCCTAGTCGTAAACATATGCCAGCGAAAGTACGTTGTTTTATTGAGTTTATTGAACAAAAATTGGGCGAGAAAAGGACTTAAAGATGGACAAAAGTATCAGTGTATTAGGCAGCGGTTGGTTAGGCCTCCCTTTAGCAAGGCTGTTGCAACAACAATTTTCACAAGTAAATATCTCAACTCGCTCAACTGAGAAATCTAATCAGCTTGAGGCGTTAGGCTTAACCCCATTCATTATCGATATAGAGAATTTCACTGATAATATTCAGCCTTTTTTACAGTCGGAAACTTTGATTGTGAATATCACCGGAAAAAATATCGATGCCTTTAAGAGTTTGCTGCAGGAAATTGAAAAATCGCCAGTAAAAAAAGTCTTGTTTACCAGCTCAACCGGAGTTTACCCACAGCAAGCAGGTGTTTGTTATGAGTCTGATGACCTATCGCATGTCGATCATCCGTTATTAACCATCGAAG
>JBALXF010000464.1:0-2876 GCA_036961085.1 Psychromonas sp. | reverse complement strand
CTGTGTAGTGCGCAGCACCTCTGTAAATGAACTCAAACCGAAACGTAGTTCCGCAGTTGATTGAAGTGTGCGTGCTAGAGTCTTTAAGATTTTTACAAAAAATTACCTGAGTCATCTACATAAGTACATAAAAGTAAATATAGTGAAGCTCTAACAGTAGAGGCTAAATAACCGATAGTAAAACATAAGCTTCAATTAGAGCGCAAAAAGCAAAAATACAATTTAACAGTAACAGACTACTAATTGGCATTAGAGCCAATCGGTCAAAGAGATACCAATACCGATGGTATTAGCATAGGTATTATAATCAATGAGACTCTCCCCATACCCTGAATGCCAATGTATGTATCCTTTCAAATATGGCCAATCTCCAAGCGGGAACGACCAAGAAAGCTCAACAGTTCCCTTAGAAAAACCTGACTCTAAGTTATTACGCGATAACGCACTAAACACATGCTTATTATATAGGTAGGATGCCGAAATTTCGCCGTGGCCCATATAATCGGTGATATCTGGGTTATCATCATCAGAGAGGTCTTCAGGGACTCGGTACCAAGGCTTAACAGACATCGCTAAATTTCCCTTTTCAAGGGTTATCCATGCAAAGACTCGATTCCAACTGCGAGAAAGTTCTTCCTCTCTGCCGTTAGACTGATGATTAACACCAAAAGAATTCCAGGTATTGGTAAACCCCCAAAGTTTCCAGTTTGGCTGAAACTGTACCCATATTTCAGGTTCATGGTTAGTTTCTCGAAAAGGCGATGAATCAGATCCATATATCTGCCAAAAAGAACGGTTAGTGTAACCTGCGTATATATCAAAGGTATCATCCAACAAATTCACCAACAGGGGAAACTTCATACTTAGCTGAAATTGGGCTTCTGTATCTCTCCACTCATTATCCGGATCTATTACCTGAGCGTACTCAGAATTATATCCCTTATCGTTATAGGCAGCAAAAAGCAAATAATTGGGTTTATGAGCCATCAAAGTAAAGGGTTCAAGCACATGATCCTGATCATACTTAATACGCTCTTTGACAACGCCATTATCAGAGTATTCATCTTCAGGAAGCGAGTCAGAAAGCAAACTATTGTCGCAATCAGCCTTTATTTCAGCAACCCTTGTATCTGGGGATGCACTACGAATCCCCTTATTAATACATTCATCTAAACTGTCAGCAAGAACACTACAGGGAAAAATAATGATTGAAGTTAGCAAAAATGTTTTTTTAAAAAGACGAAAATATTCTCTATAAACTGGTTTTTGGGATACCTTTCCCGCCATAAATGATCCTTTCTATAAGTTTCTATGCGATTGCTTACAATAGCCTAACTCCGACAGAGCATCTTCTTAAACAGATAAAACTGTTTTGTAGTTCACAATTTAGTCTGCTTTTTATATAACCTTCCTAGAAATGCAGAACAACAAATCAAATTATCATTATGAGTTATTTATATCAAATAACGGTTTCGTTTTTAATTTGTCATCAGATGGCAATACCAAAAAATCTCACAGGGTATTATTTCCTCATCAAGCGATAAGGCTAACAGGGAAATTAGCCTCGCCTTTATTAATAATAAAACTGAGGAATACCCCATGCAAAAGCACTTTAAAAAATGTACAGCAGCATTATTAGTCTCTGGCTTATTAACAAGTTCATTGGTTTCTGCACAACAAGTCTTATTTACAGATGTGAATATTTTTAATGGTATCGACAACAAACTTTATAAAGAACATAACGTATTAGTTGATGGCAATACCATTGTAAAAATCTCGACTGATACTATCGAAACAGAAGAAGATGCGATCCTGATCGATGCTGATGGACGCACCTTAATGCCCGGCTTAATCGATAGTCACGTACATTTACACCTTAACAATAACGATGGTATTACCGGACTTGAACGTGCGCCTTGGCAAGAAATTGGTGCAAAAGCAGCACTTAACGCCAATGAGATGTTAATGGAAGGTTTTACTACCGTACGTGATATGGGGGGCTCTGATGATGGTCTGCAAAAACTTATTGATGATGGCACCTTGGTAGGCCCTCGTATCTACCCTGCCGGCTCGTTTATTTCACAAACGTCTGGTCACTTTGATTTCAGAACTGACGTTTCAAGCTCAGATCATAAAGCACAACGCTTGAATATAACCACCATTGCTGATGGCGTGCCAGAAGTACGTCGTGCAACTCGTAATAACTTTGCTAATGGCGCAACACAAATTAAAATTGCAACTTCTGGTGGTGTTACATCGCATCATGACCCGCTACATACAGTGCAATATTCAGATCAAGAGATTCAAGCCATTGTAGAAGAAGCTGAGCGTTTTGATACCTACGTAGGATCACATTCAATCACCCATCAATCAATTAACCATGCCTTAGACAACGGCGTGAAATCGATAGAGCATGGTGCAATGATCGACCGTGATACAGCAATAAAAATGAAACAGAAAGGCGCATATTTAGTAGCAAATTTAGCCGCCTTTTCTCCCTATACCTTGTCATTACCGCAATTTATGGTTGAACCTTCTAAAGGTAAAATGGAAACCGTACTAAAAAATGCTGAGATATTTAAACAGGTAATTCAGGAAGTACAACCATTAGTAGTGTTTCAGACCGATGTTGCCTTTGCAGATAAAATGGTCGCACGTAAATGGCGCGATTATGAAAAATCGATGAACTCTCAGTTTTATGGCAACTTTATTTCATTAAAATCGATGACTTACAATGCCGGTATGCTGGCACAAGAAACCGGGAAATTAAACCCATATCCACAACAGTTAGGTGTAATTAAAGTCGGCGCATATGCAGATATCTTATTAGTCGACGGTAACCCATTAGAGGATATGTCAGTGATTGGCGCAAATCC
>JBALXF010000463.1:0-2878 GCA_036961085.1 Psychromonas sp. | reverse complement strand
GAGTTCCTACTTATTGCTGCCGATGAAGGGGAGTTAAGTCCGAGACTTAATGATTTATATAAAGGCGATACTGTTTATGTTGGTCAACAGCCAAGCGGTTTCATGACGCTCGCTGAGATCCCTGCTGAAATGACTGACTTATGGTTGCTTTCAACGGGTAGTGCAATCGGACCATTTTTAGCCATTTTAGATGAACAAGAAACCGAACAACGATTTGAAAATGTTGTATTAGTACATGCAGTAAGAAATAAAGCAGAATTAGTTTACCAACAAAAAATTCAACAACAAATGGCACGTTACCAAGGCCGACTCAAATATGTTGCGATTGTTTCAAGAGAAATATGTGATGGTGCATTAACGGGAAGAGTGCCAGAGCATTTATTAGATGGTTCATTAGTTGAAGCTGCACAAATTCCGTTAAAAACAGACAGTAGTTTTTTTTATATTTGTGGTAACCCTGCAATGGTTAAAGATACCAGTAATGCCTTAGTTGAACTCGGCTATCGAAAACATCTACGCCGTAAAGCAGGAAATTTTAACTCGGAAAACTATTGGTAGGCATTTCTAAAATAGACTAGATAGTTATGCTCTCTATTAAATAATTTATTAGCGCTGTAAATGATAATAGGGAGCTTTAGTTTCAATACGTATATCTTCACGCGCTTTACCTATGGTGAAGTGATATAGACTTTGCCATTTGTTATTTTGCAAACCTAACAACTGGTGCATTTGATCATCAAAAAAACAGCCAATGCCAGTTCCTCGCAAATTAAATGCTTCAGCTTGTAAATAAAGTACTTGGCCAATTAAGCCTGTCTCCCAAAACAAACGTGGGTATTGTTGCGGTTGTTTACTGATCACATCTTTAAACTGTGCAATCATACCTAAACTAAAAGCACTTTCTGATGCTATCTCTTGGTTGCAACTTATCTCCTGAGCTATTTGTCTAAAATTTCCCTTCTCTAACAGATACAAAGGTAGTTGCGTATCTATTTCTTGCCATAAAAATCGCTGGTCACATTCATTCTTCAATTGCTGTAGGTGTTGTGCATTTCGAAGCAACAGATATAAGCCGGGCGCTAGTCCATTGATTGCATGCACAAATATTGCAAGGTGCACTTGTGCCTGATAGGGAAAAACATCGAAGGGGCATGTATTACTTGGCAAGGTACAACTTAAACTATGCATAAAATCTTCTACACGCATTTGGCTTTTAACTTGATCATAGCTTTGTGCGCTGCGCCTGTTAAAGATAATTTCCTGAGCACTGTTAACTATGTCAGTGTTATTTATTGGTGTATGTTTTATTGCTAGATAGTTCGTTGATAAATCGTTTGTAGGAGGAGTATTTTCTGGTGGTTTTTCACAACTATTAGCTAAATGAACAGCTTGTTGTACTTGATTAATAATAGCCCAATCTTGGTGCTCACTACTAAGCTGATTGGGTGCATGTTTATAGTGATGCATTTTTTGATGTTCAAACCATTGTGCAACTTGCACTGTGTCAATTTCAGCAATGGATATCCAACATAAACAATCTGCAGTTTCCTCTTCTCCGTTAAATGCTTGTATATCCAAGAAACGATCTAAGGTCTGCTCATTAACTTGCGGTATGATCGACATTATCCAACCATTTAAATTGCATGCAATACGCACTGCAGCCAGCGCATGTCCTAAATCATGTTGGCAATAACGATAAGCACGTTCCCCATACTTCCATGCTTCACGCCATGGTATGCTGGTTAAGATCAAGCCAAAACCACCTAGCTTGGTTAGACTTTGAGTCTGCGCATGATCAAAACCACCTAGCTCTTCTAATACATGTATATATGGGTGATAGTGAGTTAAACAAGCTGGGCGATCGGTAAAGCTTGGCAATATTAAATAACACTCTGTTGGATGTAAGTTGCCACTTGATGGATTTACTCGTAATGCCCACTCTGAATTAACATATTTTTTCCATGCAGAAAGCCCCATGCTTAGACTCAACATAGTAGCGATATTAGCAAATGAAATAGCTGCGATATTTTCACAGTTTTGTTGATAAAGTGAAGTGTAGGGCTGCTGCTCTAACGGACTATCAGTTATTTCATATACAGGTAATTGTATCTGTGTTGCGGCGGGGTAACTGCGAAATGGAATGGGCTGGTTTTGCCAATCCATATAACCCAAACTATTAGCAGGACGATTTGGATAATGTTTTGTTTTCTGATGATAGTGACTTACTAATTCACTCGTACCGATTCGCTTTAAGGTCATTATCACTCCTGAAAAAACAACAGATATAAGTGTAAAGTGTAGTGCGATATCCTGATAAGTATTTCACATAGCAGATAGCCATTGTGTAAAAGATAGCAGATCACTGCTTGCTAAATATACTAATGAAAGTTTGTATTGAATTATATTTTGCCGTTGCAGTTAAAGCATGCTAACTTTCCGCATGATTTGTAACATATTATTAACTTTATCAGTTCAAGCTAGGAGCTCAATTTAATGTTTATTAACAGTAACTTTGATGGCGGAAATATTAATTGTATCAGCTGCACAGAAGCAGAAGACATCCAATTAGAAATCAATAAAGACCACAACAGTGATTTCTTCCAATGGTTCTATTTTCGTTTAACGGGTGCTGAAGGAAAAAATTGTAGCCTCAAGATATTAAACGCAGCTGGAGCATCTTATACCGAAGGTTGGGAAGGTTACCGCGCTGTTGCCTCATACGATAAAGAGTACTGGTTCCGTGTACCGACAAGCTATGAAGATGGTGTTTTACAGATAGACCATGTGCCAGAAACACAGTCAGTATATTATGCTTACTTTGCTCCTTATTCGACGGAACGTTGCTCTGACTTTATTGGTTGGGCGAGTAACGATGACA
>JBALXF010000462.1:0-2888 GCA_036961085.1 Psychromonas sp. | reverse complement strand
AGCTGAGTTAGCTGCTACAAACCAACAGGCTTTGTTCAATGATGGTTTATATCAATCATTAAGCGATTGGGTTAATAAACACTACCGTGATCGAGTCACAGAAGCTGATTTAGCAGATCCAACGTTATTAATGGAGAACCGTGTTGCGCTGGATGAATTAACACGCATTATGAATTTAGGTTCTATTTATTCATTTCAACAAGATTGAGGTCAAAATGTTTGATTTTCTAGCGGAAACGCTGGCAGGGGATGAGATAAAAACACCTTCAGGACAAACATCAAATCTGCATTGGTCTCGTCCTGAAGCGGGTGTGATAGTGTTTGAACCTATTACTGGTTATGAGAAAAACATTGTTATTTCTGTCGCCGTGCATGGTAATGAAACCGCGCCGATTGAAATCATTAATAAACTGATCACGGATCTTTTAACCGATCAGTTTTTACTTAATGTGCGTTTGATGGTTATTTTTGGCAATCTTGAAGCGATGCGTCAAGGTGAGCGTTATTTGAATGTCGATTTAAACCGTTTATTCAGTGATCATTATTTACGTTATGAAACTTCATATGAAACAAGGCGAGCGGCTAGATTGCAGCAAGTAGTTACTGATTTTTATGTAAAAGATACTGATAAATCCAGATTACATTTTGATCTACATACAGCTATCAGGGCTTCAAACCATGCAACCTTTGGGTTGCTGCCTTATTTGCAATCGGGTCGTTATACTCCGACTATGATCACTTGGCTAAAAAGCGTTGGGCTTGAAGCGTTAGTGCTGAATCATGCCCCAGCTGCTACATTCAGTTATTTCACCAGTAATCAGTTTGATGCTGATAGTTGTACATTAGAACTTGGTAAAGCAAACCCCTTTGGTCAGAATGACTTGTCACAGTTTTCAGGCATAACAGAAGGGCTTATTAATTTGCTCACTGGGCTGGTGGTTGATCCTAGTAATAACACTACATTGGTTGTTTATAAGGTTGCAGATGTCCTTACCAAGTTGAGTGACCAATTTAAGCTTAATGTAGCTGATGACGTTGCAAACTTTAGTGAGTTTCCAAAAGGTTATATCGTAGCAACTGATTATGACTCGAAAAGTAACAGTGAAGTCATCTATAAGGTGGAGCAAGAAAGTGGTTATATTCTTTTCCCAAACCGCCATGTTAAAAATGGATTACGAGCGGGTCTGTTGTTAGCTAAAGGTGATTTACCTGTTAGTTAGTTAGTTAGTTAGTGGCGTTTAAAAATCATGGGGGGATGTACTTAATGGGGGGCGACAGGGGACCACCAATTCAATAACCCCATTTTTCATTATCCGGTACAAATCATTAGCCATGTAGTTTGGCTTTAACACCGCTTTACACTTAGCTTTCAATAGATTGAATAATTACTTGTGGTCTGCAGTATTCAAAAGAGTCGAGGAAAGCGATTGCATCAGTCCTACTCGATAAGATAAGACAATAACTGGTTGAGGCAAAGACAAATGATTGCAATTCTGGGCTTTTAATGATGTTAGATGTCGAAAAGGGCATCATTACACATCGATATGATGGGATCTCAGAGAAAAATAACGAATATATTATTGAACAAAAGACAGGTTATAGGCTTGCACTCAAAGGAAACTAACTGAAGTTTTTTTCCTTAATAAACTGTATTCCTGTATTATCATCATCTTTAATTTTTCATATTAATTTACTTCAAGGATGATTATGAACCTTTCAACTAAAACAGTTGTTGTGGTTGCAATTGGTGCTGCGTTATATGGCATAGGCGGACTACCTATGTTTGGTATACCAGTATTTGCAAACACCACACTTAAACCTGCGATGGCAGTACTTGCACTCTTCTCTGTATTATTTGGCCCATTAGTTGGTTTCTTAGTCGGCTTTATCGGTCATTGGGTTACCGATTTATTCGCTGGTTGGGGTGTTTGGTTAACTTGGGTATTAGGGTCGGGTATTGTTGGCCTTATCATGGGCTTATTCCCTAAATTGACACAAGGTCGTTTAGAGAAAGGGCTATTTTCGATGAAAGACATGACGTTATTTGTTGTGCTTGCATTAATTGGTAATACCGTAGGTTATGGTATATCAGCTCTACTCGATACCATCTTATATGCAGAACCGTTTACCAAAGTGATGACGCAATTAAGTATCATTGCGGTAGCTAACACTGTATTAATCGCTATTGTTGGTTACATTCTACTGACTGCGTATGCGAAACGTAAGAAACAAAGCCTTAATCTGACCGAGAGCTAAGCAATAATGACAATCGAATTTTCTGACTTCTCTTTTAAATATGCTTCACAAGATAAAGCGACACTCAAAGGCATTAATCTAAGGATAGAGAAAAGAGAGAAAATCGTCATTATTGGTCCAAGTGGCAGTGGTAAATCTACCCTTGGACAATGCTTAAACGGCCTTATCCCGCATGCGATAAAAGGAGCTATGTCTGGCTGCTTAAGTATTAATGATGCTTTGGTGTCAGGTTTAAGCATGCAGGATTATAGCGAATCTGTTGGTACTGTATTACAAGATACCGATAGCCAGTTTGTCGGCTTAAGCATTGGTGAAGATATTGCTTTTGCGCTTGAAAATGACATGATTCCTCAAGCCGAAATGTTACCTATCGTACAGCAAACAGCTGCGATGGTTGATCTTGATGACTTGCTTGAGCATTCTCCCTATGCATTATCAGGGGGACAAAAACAGCGTGTATCATTAGCCGGTATTCTGGTTGATGATACTGATATTTTGTTGTTTGATGAACCTCTGGCAAACCTAGATCCGAAAACAGGCAAAGCAGCCATTGAGATCATCGATCAGCTGCATAAAGAAACAGGAAAAACAGTGATTATCATCGAGCATCGGCTTGAAGATGTGCTGCACCG
>JBALXF010000461.1:0-2890 GCA_036961085.1 Psychromonas sp. | reverse complement strand
CGTTTAGACAGTTTTTGAGCTAAGTGATTACAGCTGTTTTTAGAATTGACGAAGATAAGCGCTTGTCGCCATTGATGTTGCTTGATCAAGTGTGCTAATACGGCAGTTTTTTCGCCTTTATTAACGTTAAAGGCACGCTGTACTAAGGTACTAGCATCTGCTCTTTGTAAATGTAATTCAACAGGATCGTTGAGTAGCTGTTGCGTTAATGTCTGTACTTCCTCAGGAAAGGTCGCTGAGAATAATAGAATTTGTTTTTTGTTTGGCAATAAACCTAACAGCGCATTTAGTTCATCTGTAAAACCTAAACTCAGCATGCGATCGGCTTCATCAAGTACTAAGGTTTTAACTCTATCCAGCTTTATCGCATTGCTTGAAATCAAATCAAGCAATCGACCTGGTGTTGCCACCAAAATATCTGTACCGCCACGTAATGCAAGCATTTGAGTATTAGCAGATACACCACCAAAAACAGCAACCGTTTTAATCGCGCCATTGAAATGCACTGCATAAGATTTAATGCTGTCAGCGACTTGTTTGGCTAATTCACGTGTAGGTACCAAAATTAGTCCAGAAACATAATTGCCATTGCTGTTTTTGTTACTGTTTGATTTTTCAGCCTGTTGATGCTGAGATATTTGCTGCAAAATAGGCAATGCAAAAGTTGCTGTTTTACCCGAACCGGTATTAGCACCTGCAATCAAGTCTCTTCCCTTTAAAATACTTGGGATAGTTTGTGCTTGAATGGGTGTTGGCTGTTTATATTCTAAATCAGTTAGTCGAGCTAACAAAGGTGAAATAAGGCCAAGTTCTGTAAAGTTGGTTGCGGTTTTAATAGTGGTCATTAATATAAAAGGCTCAAAGCTAAGATAATAGCTGGTTATTTTAACGTATTTATATCCCATTAACTTAATTAAATCGTTGAAATCTTCAAACCTAGTTAAAATACACAATACTTTTATCAAAAATATTTTTATAGTTGCGCTATGTTCCACTAAAAACTAACCGCATAAAATAAACATACGCCTCCTAACCACCTGTATTATCTAAATTTAGTAAAATAAAGAGAACTATCTAAGCAAAAAGCATTTTCTATTCTTCGTTATGACAGTCGGCTTGTTCATAAGTAATGATTGAAACCATCACCCCGTTACTATCTGTAATTGCACACATTCGGCCAACTCCAGGCACATCCATAGGTGGATAAACTGCTTTACCTCCCGCCTGCTCTGCTTTTCTTAACGTTTCATCGACATCATTAACTGTTATATATGTTCCCCACAAGTCAGGCATATTTTCACTATCTTCTGGCTTTTTCATTATTCCAGCAACAGGCTCTCCTCCAGACATTAATACATAGTATTTACCTTGTGGCATGTCATTCTCATCAATTTCCCAACCAATGACATCTGTATAAAAACGAATAGCGGCATCCACATCATCGACTAATAATTCAGACCATGCAATTGCACCATGTTGTTTAAATGGATCGTTCATTGTCTATCTCCCTTAACATTTATAACTAGATTAAGGGTAGTCCAGACAATCTATTTAGGCGGGAATGTCGAACACAAGAAGTTGAATGGCAGACAGTATATTGATGTTACTGCTGCTTGATATAAATTCAGTCAATATATATCAAACAGCAGATCACAATTTCTATACACGTTTATGTCATATTTCTGTCTGCATTATGAACGTGCAGCAATAGCTAATAAGCAGAAGAAGCATTAATTTGGAGTTGAGTAACTTTTAAGATTGAACATACCACTCTGGTAACGGTCTTTTAGTCCATTTCGCAAATTTGGCTTTTTCTCCGATATAAAAACTTCTATAGGCCTGCACTGCATCGCCTTTAATTTTATAATTATCTGGCATTGCCTGAGGGAATTCTGTTAAGCCAGCAGAGTGATATAAATGTTCTGATATTTGACCGAGCACAGCGATAGATTTATGGTCTACATCTTTATCATAACGAAATCGGTATTCTCTATTTAACTCTACAGCCAGTTCTTGTAACCACAAAAAATTGTCATAAGATTCCTCTACCCACAATACGCAAGGATGTTTTACGTGAGTTGACTTGTAAGGGGTGATATAGCCTTTTTTATTCAATGCAGTACATAGCATTTGCACACATTCTAAAATCATTTTAACGACATGTTGATCACAGTGATATTGTGCGCATTTTTTTATATCACTATCTAGAATGAAAATATTCATTGATTACCTCAACGTGTTTAGTTGTTAATATCATCAAGGATTCAATGCCCTTGTTGACCTACATGTAGGATATGCAGATATTTATTTACACAATTGAGATACGAAATAGCAGCAGTTTTAGATCTGTTTAAATATTTTTTGATCCACAAACATGTTCAAACTTTTATTCTATTTATGAACCAAGTAGATCTAAGTGCTTTATTTTTTTGTAACGTAATGACATAGAGATACATTGAGCTAATTGTATGACAGGCACTTTTTGATCTGTTTTAAAGACAATAGCTCGATTGTCTTGGTAGGTAAAAATATCAGCAAACACTTCTTTAAAGGTTTCTACCAAGGAGCTATTGCAATTAAAATAAACACAGTATTGCTCAGGGTATTTAGAGTCCCAATCAAATCTAATAGTACTACCTATATTTGAAATATAACTAGGCTGCCCCCATTTCAAGGTTTCTGTTAGTTCAGATATGCCATCTTGCTCCGCCACACTGAAAATAAGATCTCGGATATTGCCGAGTAAAATAGCAATATTGTCTGGGTAAGCTTCAAATTTTTGTTTTACGTTCAAGTCCATTACAATTCTTATATTTGAAAAATATAAGTAATTATTAGACCAACTAATGCACATTGCGAGCACAATTAATAAATATACATGCTTATGTAG
>JBALXF010000460.1:0-2900 GCA_036961085.1 Psychromonas sp. | reverse complement strand
GCGATAGTTGTAAAAGTATCCTAGGTCATATCCAGTATAGAATTGCTGTGTTTCATATTTCCTTACAATACAGATCATGTTTTCAATATTTAACCAATTGATAAATAGTGGCTTTAAAGCTAATACGGTAATGTTATTTTCATTTAAACTTTGGCTAGGTGTAGTGCTTGTCGAAATATTGACTCGCTCCCCATAAAGCTTCGGAGTGTGAATCATGGAAAGGTTTGGCAAAGAGTTGCTTATTGCAGAAACATACATCGATGAAATGTTAGCGGCAGATCAAAGCGGTGACTATGACTCGTTCGTAAGGCGATTTGATAAAGTTGAGCTTGAGGAATTTAACCAAGAAATATTCAATAATGATGTGGCGCTAATGAGAGAGGAGCTAGGCTCTTATAAGTCACGCGTTTACCTTGGGTCTTTACAAGGTTTTCAAACCGCAATACGTCCACGATGTTTGCGCTTTGTGTGGCGTGCTGTATACGAAAAAAATGAAGCACTTATTATTTTGGGTATCCATCAAGTAGACGGCGAATGGTATGTCAATGAAAGTACGGTTTCAAAGTAGAGTAATATTCCAGCAATTTATGGTTTGAAAAACTATTCCATAATAATATGATTAAATGCAATTATAAAAAGCCTACGCGCCAGTTAACGAGTCGTGATAAGGGGCGCAGACCTAAGGGGAGCCTATGTTAAAAAAAGCAAATACAGGTCTGGTCGTGGTTGATATTCAGGGTAAATTAGCGGGTTTAGTACATGACAGTGAGACTCTCATCGCTAATTGCGAAAAGCTTATCAAAGGGGCACAAGTTTTAGGTTTACCCATAGTTTGGCTTGAGCAAAATCCAGATAAACTCGGACCTACAGTTGAACCGCTTGCTTCATTATTAAACACATCTAGTGCTATCTCAAAGTTTGCTTTTAATGCCTGTGACGAAGCAAAATTTATAGATGCAATTGGCAATACGGGTGTTGATACTTGGCTCGTTTGTGGCATTGAAGCGCATATCTGTGTCTATCAAACTGCGTTAGGTTTGCAGCAGCTTGATTTTAATGTGCAACTAATTAGCGATTGCATCTCTTCTCGTACCCTTGCGAATAAGCAACTCGCTATCAATAAATTAGTTAATAAAGGCATTGATATTACAGGTGTAGAAATGTGTTTATACGAACTGGTAAAAGATTGTCGAACAGCGGAGTTCAAACAAATTCTTAAGCTTGTTAGATAGTTGAAAAGCAAATACTAAGTCATTAAAAAGGGCAACAAGGTTTGTCCGTTTTAACGTGATACTGACATCCCAGAGACTACTAAAGTTAGCAAATAACTTTAGTACATATCCTTATTAAATACCCTTAGTAAATATCCTTAGCAATTAATCCATAAAATATGGGAATGGACAAATTCAGTATAGGGTAGTAATAGCCCGTACGTTAATCTCACTAAACAGCTATCTTGTTTCTAAACCTTCCTCAATGAACAAAAATTGTAGATTAGCGAGATCTCGCAAGCTGCTGGCATGACCATTTGTATTCATCTTGATAAACCTCAATGACAGTTAAATAACCAGAAGCACACAAATCATTAACCATCATCATTTCTCAAATAGCAAGCTGGAAAAATCACGATCTAATTATCTGTTTTGCAAGAAAATTTAATTGTTATGAAAACAAACGATGTATTCGTTTTAATTGTAGTTTCTGGTTTAACGTATTTTAAAATGGTAAGTAGTATGACCCCTAAATCAATAAGAGAGTAACTTTTAGGCACTGGGCCTATAAGGAAGCTCGGGGATATACCAATGAAAAAATTAACACTCGCACTCATGATCGCCGCAAGCTTTTCTAGTAACAACGCTTTGGCTGAAAATCCGATAACGGAATCAATAAGTGATGAATATGTCGAAGCAGGGGATATACTGCAAATAGCAATCCCCGTTGCAGGGCTTGCCGCAACCTGGTTCCATGATGATAAAGAAGGTGCGAAACAATTGGTAAAATCTTTTGCCAGTACGATGGCTATTGTACATGCAACAAAACAAACTGTTGGGCGTAATCGTCCTAACGATTCCAATGATTTATCTTTCCCTTCAGCTCATACAGCTGCCGCATTTTCTGGTGCCGCATTTTTACAAAGTCGTTACGGTGCTAAATGGGGCGTTCCTGCCTATGCGTTAGCAAGTTATGTCGGAGCAAGTCGTGTTCATGGTAATAAACATTATGCAGATGATGTATTAGCAGGGGCCAGTATCGCCTTTCTAGTGAATCAATATTTTGTTTCACCCTATCAAGATGATGGATTGCAGATTAGAGCGATTCCGCAAGCGGGTGGCTTAGCCATTGGTATTCATGTTGATAATAGTTATTTTGATCAAGAGCGTGAGGTTGGCTCAGTCCGAAATTTCAGCAATTATAAACATCGTTTTCAATTAGATGTAGGTTTTAGTAATTATGATACGATTGCCAGCGCAACATTAGATGGTGATAGTCACACTGTTGATGAAACACAGATTGCAACGGCTATCAATTACCGTTACGAAATAGAGCCTGGGCGTTATTTCAACCTTGATGTCGCCCCCAATGAAGCGCGTAGCGTGACAACTGATTCTGGCGGTTTATTAACTTCATTACGAGATTGGAATATGACGGCTACTTATCAGTTTAATGCTTTTAATAATGCTTGGTTAGATATTGATTTAGCGGGTGGGATAACGGGTCATTACCTCGATCTAGGACAAGTTAACAGTGAAGATGTTTACAAAGAAGCCACACATTTTGTAGTGCTGCCAACCATCAATACTGTCGCAACGGTCAAATTAACAGATAACCTGAGTTGGGTAAACAAATTGCAAATAGAAGCGATTAGCAAAGACAGTGTGCAACAGGTTGAAACAGGACTT
>JBALXF010000045.1:0-11466 GCA_036961085.1 Psychromonas sp. | reverse complement strand
GGCTTTTATCTAACCATGGCAGCCCTGCGTTGCAACAATCGAAAAGTGAATAACAATTACCTCATGTTACGCCTTGCTCTGGTGTCCAAGTTAGTGCCTGACAAAACATTTTGAAGTAACATGGGTATATAAAATACTGTAGCAATAAGAGGCCTCAAATGCTTAAACTTAGTCAACTGAATAATATTAGCCAACTTCCAGATTTAGTTTTATGCCCACTCAATAGCTGGGATTTAATTAGTGTAACAGGTGAAGACCGTGTTTCTTTTTTACAAGGTCAGCTAACTTGTGATTTAGAGAATTTAAAAGCCGGCCAACAAACCTTAGCAGCTCAGTGTAACCCTCAAGGTAAAACTTGGAGTATATTTAGGGTTATTATTTTAGAAGATCGTATATTACTTACTCAACCAAGTTCAGTAACAGCAAAACAATTACCTGAACTACAGAAATATGCTGCTTTCTCAAAAGTTGAAATCAACAAAGAAACAGATTATCAAGCGTTTGGCTTGGCAGGTCGTAAGTCAGCAGAATACATCGCCAAAAATGTAGATACTGCAGCAACGCATGAGCAAAGTCGGTTACTTGAAGGCAGCAAAGGGGTAATAGTCAAACAACCTTACCCATCATTACGTTATTTAGTTGTATTGAAAAATGAGTACGCATCTAACCTCATTGAAGAGCTGAAAGATCAAGCAAGTGTATATGATGATAGTCTTTGGAATGCGATGAACATTGCTTCTGGGATTGGTTTTATTGAACAAGAAACATCTGGTTTATTTATCCCACAGATGCTTAATCTACAAGCGTTAAATGGCATTAGCTTCAGCAAAGGTTGTTACATTGGTCAAGAAACGATTGCTCGTGCAAAGTATCGTGGTGCAAATAAACGCGCATTATTTATCCTTACAGGTCATGCCACTGAAGCGCCTAAAGCAGGACAGGATGTACAGGTATTATTAAATAATAATTGGAAACGTACGGGTACTGTAGTATCAGCCTGCCAATATGGGGACGGCCATATTGAAGTACTAGCCGTATTACCTAAAGACAGTAGTCGTGAAGATGTTTATCAAATAAAAGAGATTGAAGGATCTACCCTGTATTGCGCTCCATTACCTTACAAAATTGAAGAAGAATAATATTACTTCTATTTAAAAAAAATTAAGATAACAGTAATACAGCGCTAACTTATTTATAAATTTAATCTTATCAATGAGTTAGCGTCACAGCCAATCATTTTAAATATAACATATTGTATTTAAAGTATAATTTAACATATAGTTGCCCCCTTAAAAGAGCTGGGAATATTTACCAATAACAAATATAGTGCTAGAGTTCACATTCTTTGTCTTTTTGTTCATACACTTTTGTATAACTGATAGTAGGTTCTATATTGAATCCTGAAATAGAAAAATTACGTGAAAAATCTTCCCGATTTAATCGACAGCGATTAGAATCGGCAAAAACATTGATGTTTAAAGATCAACGTAATGTATTTCAAGTATTCCCTCTTTTACTGCACTTCAACCACCCTTCATTGCCTGGCTACACTAACGAAGATGTACCAAAAGGTATTGCACAATTTTCAGTAACAAAAGAGCATAAATCAATTGCTGATTCGTTTTTAAAAACGGATTTACCAGAGCAAATTAATACTAACGACTGCCCCGATATTATTGGGCTTTATGCCATGGGCAGCACTGCATCGGTAGGTCAAAGCTCTGAAAGCGATTTCGATATTTGGATCTGTTATCCACATCAACTGGATTCCAAGCGAGTTAATCTATTAAAAGAAAAAACATGGCTTATTAGCCATTGGGCTGACAGCTATGCTGTTGAACTTAATTTTTTTTTAATTCCAGATAATAAATTTAGAGTCGATAATAATTCTGGAATGACAACTGATTCATGTGGCTCTTCACAGCACATGTTATTACTCGACGAGTTTTACCGCTCAGCACTGCACGTCGCTGGCAGACCTATTTTATGGCGACAAATCCCTATTGAGCATGAGAAAAATTATGATCAATATGTGCAAAGTCTTTATAAAAATGGTGAGTTAAATCCTGACGATTGGTTAGATCTGGGAGGTTTTCATCGTATTCCAGCCGAAGAGTATTTTGGCTCAACACTTTGGCAGCTTTATAAAGGAATTGATACTCCCTATAAAGCCGTATTAAAGACTATTTTAATGGAAGCGTATTCTTGGGAATATCCAAATACTGAATTAATTTCTATGCAGTATAAAAAGCGCTTTCAAGAGCAAAGTTATTTTGATGAAAATCTTGACCCGTACTGCTTAATGCTCGAAAAAGTAACTTCATACTTAATAAGTATCAATGATACCAAGCGTTTAGAAGTAGTGAGAGCTTGCTTCTATCTGAAAACAGAAGAAAACCTGTCTAAAGAGCCCAAACACCAAAATACAGCATGGCGACGTACCATATTAACTAAATTTGTTAATAAATGGCATTGGGATAATGAGCAAATTGAAGATCTAGATAACCGTAATACTTGGAAAGTGAGAGAAGTAGAAAAAGTCAGGAATGTGTTACTTGAAGCGATAATGACAAGTTATCGTAAGCTATTAAGCTTCGCTCGTGATAATAATATTGGTGAATCAATCAGTGCAGAAGATATCGGTATTTTATCTCGAAAACTTTATGCTGCACATGAAACTTTACCGGGTAAGATTGACTTAATTAATCCGAAAATTTCTCCCGATTTATCTGAAACTGATCTTAGCTTTATTCAAGTACCTGAAGGAAGAAAAAATCCAGAAGGCTGGTACTTATATAACTGTCGAATGGATAGCCTAGACATAGTTATGACGCCGACTTTAATGCATGCGAAATATATCTCCAAGCTAGTTACTTGGTGTTATATAAATGGGTTATATGAAGAAGACACAAAGCTATTTCTATTTAATCAAGGCTCTGATCTCGTTGATATAAAACTAAACCAGTTTATTCAAGATCTTTACTCTATATTCCCTGTTTATGTACCTAAAGCGAATGATCGAGCATTAAGTAGACCCTGTGAAATCAGCCATCTGACTATTTACTTAAATCTTGAAAGAGACCCGACTCGGCATTGGCAGAACACGCAAGAAAGTGAAGATGATCAAGCGGGTAATATATTTTCTTACGGTGACGATAAAGAATGTTTAATCGGTAGTATAGATCTTGTTTATCGAAATACTTGGAATGAAGTACGTACCCTGCACTTCAATAATAATTATTCTGTTGTAGATGCATTGAATACAATATTAGGAAAAATGCACCAAGAAGCTGCTCCACCGAACCAAATAGATTTATTTTGTTATAGCCGCCACTTTAAAGAGCAAATTAGCCAAGCATTTTATTCTAAACTTAATGAATACATACAGTTAAGGTTAGATTCGCTTACCCAACGTTCAGTAAGAACTTTATGGACAGGTGAAAGAAAATTTGGTTTTTACTTTGAGCGTACGGGTGTGACACTGCAACATTTAGAAAGTACCGTTGATATTTATAGTCATATTTCTAATAAGAAACTATCAGCGAGTGCTATTAACCTAAAAAACACACATTTTACTCAAACAGCTTCAATTATTGAGTCGCATATAAGCGAAGGTTTGGTGCAGTTCTTTTTCGAAAATTATGCTGATGGCTTTAATGTTTACATTGCTAATTCAGATAATGAAGTAGAAACATTCCATCGTTTCGCGGGCAGTAAACAAGATTTAGTACAAAACGTAAACCGCTTTTATGCCTCTAATAATCATCAGAATGGTCAAACAGCTGACAATATTAACTTTAACTTGCCACAGTTTTATGAAATAGAATTAGATGAGGATAATCAACTGACTTTATCTTCTTTTACTAGCACAACTAAATCAACCGATGAACAAGATTTACTCGTATAAAACGCTGACAAAAGCTTTATATGAGAGCTAGACATCTAGCCCTCTTTACGTATAGATTGCCAAGATAAAGAACAAACGTTAAAATACCCCTTCAACTTTTATGGGGTAAATAATATGTCTACAAAATGGAATGGTGAATATATCAGTCCGTATGCTGAGCACGGTAAAAAAAGCGAACAAGTTAAAAAAGTAACTGTTTCTATTCCCACTAAAGTACTAAAAATCCTTACCGATGAACGAACTCGTCGACAAGTAAATAATTTGCGCCATGCAACCAACAGTGAATTATTATGCGAGGCTTTTTTACATGCTTACACCGGACAGCCTTTACCTGAAGACGAAAGTCTTGATAAAAGCCGAGTACCGGAAAAGCAGGAAGACATTGATAACCTTTCACAAGATAAGTAACTAAAATGATTGATTACCTATTTCAGCTAAAATAGGTTTAATCTTTTATTTTTAGTAACATATCTAGATGTGGAATGCCGTCTTCTAAGTACATTTCCGACGCCACTTCAAAACCTTGCTGTTGATAAAAACATTGTAGGTGCTCCTGAGCGCCTATCTGAATGTTTTTCTTCGGCCAATAAGTTGATGAAACTTCAATAGCTTTGATCATCAAGCGATGAGCAAGCCCCAAACCACGAGCATGTTGAGCAACAATAACCCGGCCAATACTTGCATCAGGATAACTGATCCCTGGCGCTAATATCCTTGCATAGGCCATAATATGATTACTGTCGTTGTAAGCTAAAAGGTGACGAGTTTGTTTATCGCGATCTTTTTCATCAAGTTCGTTATAAGGACAATTTTGTTCAACAACAAACACATCAACGCGCAGTTTCATTAAATCATATAATTGATCCACTGATAATTCTGAAAAACTCAAGTTATTCCATTTCACATAACCTCCTAATAAATTTATCACAAAAAAAACCAGACATGAATGTCTGGTTTACAATAACTAAATAAATAGCCGTTTTTAATCTTTTCTATGCACATCCATTTGTGGGAATGGAATTTCAATATTAGCTTCATCAAGCGCGTTTTTAATGGATTCCATTAATTCAAAGCGAGCATTCCAATAGTCTTCACTCCTAACCCAAGGGCGCACTACAAAATTAACACTAGAATCAGCAAGCTCTGCAACGCCAACAAAAGCGTCAGGAGATTTCAACGTATGAGAATTGGCTTTAATAACCTTCTCTAATACCGCTTTTGTTTGAGCTAAATCAGCGTTGTAACTAACTCCAATCACAAGATCAATTCGGCGTGTCGCTTTGCGAGAATAATTAACGATATTGCCACCCATAATTGCAGAGTTAGGCACAACAACATATTTATTATCAATCGTTGTCAGGGTCGTTGCAAAAATCTGAACAGACTCAACACTACCTGCAACACCAGCGGCTTCAATATACTCTCCTGCTTTGAAAGGACGTAAAACAATAATTAATACACCCGATGCAAAATTTGAAAGAGAGCCTTGCAATGCTAAACCAACAGCTAAACCGGCGGCACCAATTAATGCAATAAATGATGTAGTTTGAACACCAATACGGCTTAATGCAGCAATCACAACAAAAGCAATAATCACATAACGTATCATATGAGATACAAAGTCTGTTACTGTGATGTCTAATTTCCGTTTGGTTAATACCTTATGGAAAGTATTAGAAATTATACGGGCAACAAACATACCTATAAATAATGTAAGAAATGCAGATACAATATTTAAGCCATACTCAATGATTAACCCTTGGTTATTAGTGACCCATTCAAGACTGTTATCCAATACATTCATACTGTCTTCAATTCGTCCACTAAGTACTTCAATAGCATCATCGTTTGCTGCAGAGGTCCCAACGGTCCCACTTGTTATGTTTTCTTCAGACATAATTAAAATTTCCTTGTCATTAACTTTGTTTTAATTGGTTGTGGAAAAATTCCCACTGGGCCTTAAAGTTTTTAGTTGGTTTATGTTTAAACTGACTACGTACAAATTGATTCATTCTACCTTCTACATAAGCAAGCAAAATATTCGAAATCATAGCCTCATCAAATTGTAACTTATCACCATCAAGCATAGGCTTCTCTCTTAGAATCTGCTTAATTTGAGACTCTAGTTTAGAAAAAATATGCTCAATACGCACCTGTAAACGCTCATTTTCTCCTAATAATGCGTCTCCGGTTAAAATTCGAGTAATTCCTGGATTTTGTTCCGCAAATCCAAGTAAAAAATACAGTAAATGCTCAACCCTTGGTAAGGTCTGCTTTTGCTGTTCTTTAATCAAATTTATTTGCGTGAATAGGGTTAATTCTATGTAATCAATCAGGCCTTCAAACATGCGAGCTTTACTTGGGAAATGACGGTATAACGCCGCTTCAGAAACACCGACCTCAGCAGCTAATTTTGCTGTTGTGATGCGTTGTCCAGGTTTTCCTTCAAGCATTTTAGCTAATGCGTGTAAAATATCTTCCTTGCGATTTACTTTCTTTTTAGTAACTTTTGCCACCATAG
This sequence comes from Psychromonas sp., assembly GCA_036961085.1. Taxonomy (GTDB): domain Bacteria; phylum Pseudomonadota; class Gammaproteobacteria; order Enterobacterales; family Psychromonadaceae; genus Psychromonas. The sequence continues at coordinate 5,038 of JBALXF010000045.1, read as the reverse complement.
TTAACAACTTCCTTTGTTATATAAACTAAAATTAATGCTTTCCTGAATGGCCAAATCCACCCTCTCCTCTATCTGAACAGTTGAAGTCATCAACGACTTCAAAAGTTGCTTGAACTACGGGTATAAATACTAATTGAGCCAATCTTTCACCCGCCTCAAGGGTGAAACTTTCTGTACTTCTGTTCCAACAAGAAACCATTAAAGGTCCTTGATAATCTGAATCAATCAAGCCCACTAAATTACCTAACACTATGCCATGTTTGTGACCAAGTCCTGATCGTGGCAGAATAGTTGCCGCTAATTTAGGGTCTGCAATATGAATAGCAATCCCTGTAGGAATTAGCTTGGTTTCACCAGGCTCAATTGTTAATGGTTGATCAATACACGCACGTAAATCCATTCCGGCAGAGCCTGATGTTGCATATTCAGGAAGAGGAAATTCATTACCAATACGAGGATCAATAATCTTAAGTTCAATTTGTTTCATTATTATTCTTATTTTTTCAATGTATATTGTTGATGTATTACTTTAAGCAATTGACTAGCAACTTCTTTTTTATTATTAAGAGTTATATCAAAACTAGCGTCAGCAGAAAATACTGTTAATGCATTTTTTTCACTATTAAAACCTTGCCCTGCTTTCGAAACATCATTCGCAGCGATCAGATCTAAATTTTTTCGTTCAAGTTTAGATTTTGCATAAGCTTCAACATCTTGTGTTTCTGCAGCAAAACCAACACAAAAAGGACGATCATCATGTTGCGCTACATCTGCAATAATATCAGGATTTTTAACTAGTTTGAGGGTCAACTCATCGTTATCTTTCTGTTTTTTCATTTTATGTTGTGACACATCTTGAGCTCGGTAATCTGCAACCGCAGCACAAGCAATGAAAATATGACAGCTATCTAAATTTTGTAGACTCGCTTGATGCATCTCTAATGCACTGGTGACATCAAGTCGCTTTACCCCTGTTGGGGTTGGTAAATTAACCGGGCCACTTATTAAAGTCACATTAGCCCCAAGCGCATGTGCCGCTTCAGCTAAAGAGAATCCCATTTTTCCAGAGCTATGGTTACTAATATAACGCACAGGATCTAATGCTTCTCTCGTTGGTCCAGCTGTAATTGTGATATTAACGCCAGTAAAACAAGCGTCTGCTGGATTAAAATGATCCACAACATGATTCACTAAGTCAGCAGTTTCAAGCATTCGTCCAGGTCCAATATCCCCACAGGCTTGTGCTCCTTGTGCTGGTCCCCAAACCATCCCCCCTCGTTGTGCTAACACTTGGATATTTTCTTGTGTTGCTGGCGCAAGGTACATTTGTTGATTCATTGCAGGAGAAACAGCAATTGGCGCTGGTGTCGCTAAACAAAGCGTGGTTAATAAATCATTTGCCATACCCGCTCGTAATCGAGCCAATAAATTAGATGTTGCAGGAGCAATTAGTACTAAATCTGCCCATTTGGCAAGCTCAATATGTCCCATGCCCGCTTCCGCGGCTGGATCTAATAAACCATCAGCAATAGCATGACCGGATACAGCTTGCATAGTTAATGGTGTAATAAATTCTTTAGCTGAAGCAGTCATAACGACACGGACATCAGCACCTTGGTCTTTTAAACGGCGAGTTAATTCTGCACATTTGTAAGCAGCAATTCCCCCGGAAATTCCGAGTAATATTTTTTTTCCGGTTAAAGGTTGAATAGCGGACATTAAAGAGTACTCAATTAAATGACTAAAAAGAGCAAGTAGGATAGCAAAGTAATTGCGCAACATGCGAATAAATCGACTAGATTTAATTCAAATTGTTTGTTTCAAGTCACTGTTGCATTGACGATTTGTAGTAAGTGCTCACATTACAATTAATCCAAGGAATAGGAAATGGTGAAAATCAAGGACTGGCCAGACCAAGAAAGGCCTCGAGAAAAGCTATTACAAAGAGGAACAGCTGCACTTTCTGATGCGGAATTATTAGCTATTTTTTTAAGAACCGGCTGTAAAGGCATTGATGCAGTGACATTAGCAAAGCAATTAATTAACGAATTTGGTTCGTTACATGCTCTTTTTGCAGCTTCAGAAAATGATTTCTGTAAAAAGAAAGGATTGGGGCAAGCTAAATATGTGCAACTACAAGCTGTACTTGAAATGTCTCGTCGTTATCTGCAAGAACCATTAAAAAAAGGTCAACCATTAACCAGTGTAACGCAAACTAAAGCATTTTTAATCGCACAAATGCATGCTTTACCCTATGAAGTATTTGCTGCATTGTTGTTAGATACACAACATCGAGTAATTCGTTTCCATGAGTTCTTTTTTGGCACTATTGATTGTGCATCGGTTCATCCAAGAGTCATTTTGCAGAAGGTATTATTGGAAAATGCAGCCGCAATTATACTGGTTCATAATCACCCTTCTGGTGATCCAACAGCCAGCGATGCAGACAAAAAAATCACTGAAAAAATCACTTCTGCAATGCAATTAATTGACGTCAAAGTTTTGGATCATTTCATCGTTGGAGGACGAAAATGTACCTCATTTGCAGAAAAAGGGTGGATTTAAAGCTTAAATTCACAGTTTTGTTGATCTTTCATACTTAATCATGTATAAAATGCGCCCTCGACGCCTTTGGCGACGGCTAAAAAAGGTGTTCGACTATTTTGCTCGAGTAAAACTATTATTTTGGAGAATGACGACATGTCTAGAGTATGTCAAGTTACAGGTAAGCGTCCAGCTACTGGTAACAATGTATCACACGCAAAGAACCGCACACGACGTCGTTTTTTACCTAACCTACAAACACATCGTTTTTGGGTTGAGAGTGAAAACCGTTTTGTTAAATTACGCCTAACTACTAAAGGTATGCGTATCATCGATAAAAAAGGTATTGATACAGTTTTAGCTGATATTCGTGCCAATGGTGAAAAAGTTTAAGGAGCTTTAAAATGCGTGATAAAATTCGTTTAAATTCAAGTGCAGGTACTGGCCATTTTTATACTACTGATAAAAATAAAAAGAACATGCCTGAAAAGTTTGAAATCAAAAAGTTTGACCCTGTTGTACGTAAGCACGTTATGTACAAAGAAGGCAAAATCAAGTGATTTGATTTATAAATACAAAAACCCAGTTTATACTGGGTTTTTTTTTGCCTTAAAAAAATAGCTTAATACTAAATTCTTCGATTTAAATCTCTCGCCAAAATTAAAGACAAGCCAATCATTTGCAAAAAAATAGACCAATTACGTAAACTCGATATTTCTTTCTTCAATTCCATTTCTAACTCCGATAGCTCTAAATTTAAAAAAAATTTATGATTTATTTTTTCTCGAATACTGTCTTGATAATTATTAATACTGCTATCTACTTTCTCAATATCCTGTAAAAAAGAGTAGCTAACCTCCTGCTGCAGATGACTCTCTAATAATTTACTAAACGCTGCAGCTAGCTCTTGGTTTATTGCGCCTTGGTTTAATAATAAATACAGGGTTTCTCGCTTTCGTTCTATTCCCTCTATTTGTAGCCACAATAAATCCATCTCTTTCTTATTACGATTTTCTTGCATCGATAATAAATTAACCTGCTCATCTTTTCCCTCAATAATAAAATGCGTCACCAATGCAGAAGAAATATTAAATACCAAGCCGATTGATACAATTAACCACGTTGGTAATCCAAACATAGATTTTCTCCCGATAATTAGTACACTGATAAGATTAGTCGAAACCGAGATTTTTTATGCCTGAATTACCAGAAGTTGAAACTAGCCGTAGAGGTATCAGTCCACACTTACTCAATAAGCAAGTAACCAGTGTGCTACTCAGACATCACCAACTACGTTGGCCAATTCCGAGTAATTTAGCTGATTTTATTGAAGGTAGAACATTATTATCGATCGACCGTCGCGCAAAATATCTTTTATTTAACTTTGTAAACGGTACGTTGCTGATTCATTTAGGTATGTCAGGTAGTTTACGGATCTGTCCAATCAACACGCCCGCTCAAAAACATGACCATGCAGATATAATATTTCCAGAGTGCATTTTACGTTATACCGATCCTCGTCGCTTTGGAGCTATTTTATGGTTAGGCTTAACACCCGAAGCATCATCTCTATTAAATCACTTGGGTCCAGAGCCCCTTAGTGAAGAGTTTAACGCAGAGTACTTATACAAGCTGTCAGCGACCCGTAAAGTAGCCGTAAAGCAATTTATAATGGATCAGCATGTTGTGACTGGGGTTGGTAACATCTATGCCACTGAGGCATTGTTTGAAGCCGGTATTCACCCGAAACGTAGTGCAGGTAATATTTCTCAAAAACGCTACAGTCTATTAGTTGACATAATTAAACAAATTTTGCAGAAAGCAATACAACAAGGCGGCACAACGCTTAAAGATTTTGTCGGCAGTGATGGTAAACCCGGGTATTTTCAGCAGACGTTACAGGTTTATGGCAAAGCGGGTGAAAACTGCCCAGCCTGTAAAACACCTTTAAAAGCGATAAAACTATCAGCAAGAAACAGTGTTTTTTGTCCTAACTGCCAACGTTAATCTCACCTTGAAAGGAGTGTCTGTATTGCAGCGGCAAAGTTTGCTTTTTTAGCGGGTCATTTTTTTTACAAAAACCACGACAAAGAGTGCAATAGTAAAACTACCTGTAAATGCCTCGATGGCGGCCACCAGCCGAGAGAAACCTACAGGGATGAAGTCTCCATAGCCTAATGTGGTAAAAGTCACTACGCTGTAATAGAGGCACTCTAAAAAAAAGATAATATTTTCTTCTAATGAAGCGTGGATTGAGAATTCTTGATACTCTCCGGCAAAACGTAAGCCCGAAAAATAATAAAGCACACTGCTAGTAAAAATAAGTAATAATGAAAACAAAACAACCCGAATAGGCTCTTCGCCATAACCACAAAATAGATCCACTATTTTAGAGAAAGCACGCTGTGAGGAATAACGCGGGAATTGAAAGCGGCGCATGGTTAATTCTTTGCGTAAAAAGGGCCCTGCTAAAGAGAATAAACCTTGAAACTCA
>JBALXF010000459.1:0-2900 GCA_036961085.1 Psychromonas sp. | reverse complement strand
CCCCGTGGGTGTTGGCGATCTTATTTCTGCCTTGTTTACCGGTGGATTAATGAAAGGATGGACACCCGTTAGAGCACTTGAGCATGCCAACAATGCCAGTTATGACGTGTTACAAGCGACACAAGAAAGAGGTGAGTGGGAGTTGCAAACTATTCTAGCTCAGGATCAAATTGAACAACCAAATTCAGACTTCTCCGCCATCAAAGTGGCTTAGTCTAAGCGCAAAAAATTAGAGAATTTAAAATGAATAAATTAGCATTTATTGTGCTCTTGAGCATACTAATTAGTGCTTGTTCTTCTCCTCATAGCCTTGAGCAACGAGTCCAGAAAAATAATTATCAGCAAGCAAGCTTTGCGCCTACTAACGGTGACGAAAATTATCAAGAACCCTTCCGATTTTGGGGAGACGAAGATCCTCAGTTCTTATTTGATCCTGAAAATAATGCAAGCGCATTAAGAACCGATGCAGATGCCTTAAATATACTGGTGTTATCAGGCGGTGGCGCAAATGGTGCTTTTGGCGCGGGAGTGCTTAATGGCTTACATGATGCTGGTACATTACCTGATTTTACTATTATTACCGGTGTCAGTGCCGGCGCACTAATTGCGCCCTTTGTCTACACAGGTAGTGAAGACATAGCTGACTTGAAAGCGCTGATGCTTGGATTAAACGATAAGGATTTTGTAGGCAAAAAAAACCTACTAAATGTGTTTTTAAAAGACTCTGTAAGTAATGGAAAAGGACTCCATAAGATAATTGAAGCCACCTATGATCAAGCGATGATTGATAAAATGGCGTTAGCCCAACAGAGCGGTAAACGTCTATTTATTGGGACGACACATCTTGACTCTGGCCGTCAAATTGTTTGGAATCTAGGCGCAATTGCGAACAGTAATTTAGCCAATAAAAAAGCACTGATTCACCAGATATTAACAGCTAGTGCATCCATTCCTGCCGTATTCCCACCACAATTTATCGAAGTTGATGTAGCAGGTGAAACACGCGAAGAGTTACCTGTTGATGGAGGCTTAAGCGCTCAGATGTTTATGGATCCTTCAGGTTATGATTATAACGAAATAAGTGAAACACTCGGCTATACAGTACCGCCGCAGATTTTTGTGGTGCGCAATGGCGCTTTATATGTCCCTTATAAAGTAGTACAAGATAAAGGTGTAGATTTGATGAGTCGTAGTTTGGAGAGTTTAACTATCATGCAAAGCAGGGGAGATCTTTATCGCATGCTTTACATTAGTGAGGTGAACAATTTTGATTTACGTTTCACCTTTGTCGATCGCGACTTTACTGCGCCTAAAAATAAAAATGTGATGTTTGACCAGGCGCATATGCAAGCTTTGTTTGATTACGGTTATCAAAAAGCGATAACACAACAATTATGGTTAACTATATTTCACTAGAATAAGTTTCATTAGAAAAAGTTTCACTAGAAATTATCAAGAAACGCCGTGTTTATCGGCGTCTATCCAAATCTTGTTCGTAAATGAAGTGATTAACTACCTCTGAGATATCCTTTTTTATGGTTAACATGGGTTTTGAATGAGGTAACCATAAGGATAATGCAAAACGAAAGTGACTTTTGATTTCATCTACTCTCAATTCCTTAATTTGTAGTATTTCAGTAATGTTAGCGACGTTGACTCTGGGCAATAGGGCCCAACCGACGCCTCGTTGCACTAAACTAATCAGCAACGAGCTTACTCGTTACTGATTTTATATGGGGTTTAAAGCGTTATTAGCTTTGAGATAGTGTTTTTAATGTTTATATCTAAAAGTATTACTATCATCTAGGATTTCGATTCGGACAGAAACAACGCCTTTGCTTGTACTACCTACTTTTTCAAATGCTTTTTGAGAAAGATCTATCACTCTTCCTTTTACAAATGGTCCACGGTCATTAATTTTAACATCTACACTTTTATTATTATCTGTATTAATAACTCTAACGACTGTACCAAATGGCAGTGTTTTATGAGCAGCAGTATAGGCTTTCATATTATATGTCTCTCCACTGGCAGTAAGCTTTCCGTGATATTTGTTACCATACCAAGAAGCTATTCCAACAAGCTCGTGAGATCGTGCATACTCTTTTGTTTTAGGTGATGCGCTTGTTGAAGTCGATGAACAGCCTGTTATAAAGGCAAGGATTAGTGCTGTGAATATAATATGCAATTTTTTCATTCTATTTTAATACCCTTTATGCTTTAAGTTATGTCTGATAAGTGATGAGTTTTTATTATATTTAAGAATTCATTAATGCCATACCTGGCTTCAAAGCCTGAATTCCGTGCGCAGTTTAAAGTAGAATTTTTTGTGTGTCACGTCACGATACTTGTCTGCGAGTGATGTGCAGCCATAACAATCGTCGCAGCAGGACAAGTCCTTGAATATATTAGGTTTAGTTTGTTATCTTTTTTACGAGATAAATATGGCTTATATGAGGTGGGAGCCTGAATTATTGCGAACAGGCTAGAATTACGTCTTTACTAAGTTGACAGTGCAGTAATTCATTCCTTCAAGGTTTGAATTACTGCACTGAATTATGTTTCCAATTAAAAGTGATGGTTATCTGACTTTAGCGATGGGCGAATAACACTCGAGTATGTCAACGCCGGATTGAGACTCTATTTGAATAGACTCAATACCAGTCGGACAGAAAAATCTATCGTACTGTTTTAGCTGATGAGTATGATCACCGCATGTTATGGTGCATTCACCTTGAGTCACAATACCGATATAAAAGTCATCTTCTATTTTTTCTACTGATCCTGATATTGTCGATTTAGCAACTCTAAAGCTTGATGTTGTTGAGCAATCAATTAACGACATCTTTATAAGATGTCTGACTATATTGACACACTAGGTCTGTTGTCTGTATTGCAAA
>JBALXF010000458.1:0-2907 GCA_036961085.1 Psychromonas sp. | reverse complement strand
AGCTTTATCAATCACACGAATTTTGCCATGGGCAGTGGTGATATCAATACTCAGGTTACGTATATCTAATAACGCCATTAATCTTCCCCTTCGGTTAATGAATGGCGTATCCCTTCTGTGAGAATGTTAAATATTATAATGATCAGAAAAAGTGTTAACCCGGGGATCAAAATAAGCCAGGGAGATAAATAGATAAGATCTAACTTACTCGCGATTAATGAGCCTAACTCAAGCTCTGGTAATTGCGCGCCAAAGCCTAAGAAACCTAAGGTTGATATTTCTAAGATTGCCATGGTGAAAATACGATTTAATAAAGTGACACTTGGTTCAAGAATATTGGGGAAAATACCATAACGTAAAAGATGATAATTAGTGGCGCCATCGAGGCGAAGTGCAGTGATATATTGTTTGTTAAGTTCATTTTCAATAGTTAGGAAGATTCCGCGAATGTATTGTGGGATCAGCGAAAGCGTCACCGCTAGCAAACAGTTTTCATAACTGGCGCCAAATAATACGATCAGAATAAAAGTCGTCAATAAAGTTGGCATAGTTAATAGTGCATCAAGTAAATGATGTAAAATACTAGACTTAACACCTCTATTTAAAACCGCTGCTGCACCAATAAAGGTCCCTATTAATGCCGTTACTAAAGTAATTACGATAGCACCAATAAATGTCATCCGAAACGCTTGAATTAAACTTGCAAGTGAATCTCTGCCTAAATCATCGGTGCCAAAAATATGTTCTATGGTGCCGCCTTCAACCCAGAAAGGTGGAAGTAGTAATCGTTCAGGGTGAAGATCATAGGGGGTATGTTGAGTTAGAACATCGGCAAATAAAGCGAATAGTACAAGTACAAATGCTCCCCATAAAGCGACCATTGCAAAATTATTTTTGGTAAATAGTGTCCAAGAATACTGTAAAGGAGATTGAATCTTTTGCTCATTAAACTCGTTATTTATTAGCATATAAAGACTTCCGTTTAATGGGGGAGATGATCATAATGAGAATATCGATAGCGATATTAGATAATAAAATGAAAAAAGAGATAATCAGTAGAGCAACGGGAAGTACTAGGTAATCACCTACTGTAATACTGTTGTATAGCCATACTCCTATTCCTTCAGAAGAAAACACTATTTCAATTGCCATTGCAAAAGAAATAATGGTACTCAATTGGATTATTATCTGCGGCAGTATTGGTGGTAACGCATTTTTGAGACCATGTCTAAAAACTATTTGTGTTTTACTTAAACCATTGGCATAGGCCGCTTTTATATAATTACATTCCATCACATGGGAAATTGAATGCCTGGTTAATCGAATAATTTCAGTGATAAGGAAAAAAGATAATACCGAGGATGGCAGAATAAGATGTGCTAAACGGTCAAAAAAGGCATCAAGATGATATATATCAGATGCAAAAATCGTATCAATCAATAAAAAACCGGACACCACTGGAATTTCATAGATCGGACTTAAATGCCCATCTACTGGGATTGAGATCCCGAGCGACACGGGGATTAAAATAAATAATATTGCTAACCAAAAAACAGGTAAAGCTAGGCCAACTAATGCGACTGTCATGATTGTATAATCGATCAAACCGTTACGTTTAAGACCCGCTATAACACCAAGAGGAAGACCAATGATTGTGGCAGTTATACATGCTAGAAAACAAAGTTCTAAAGTTGAAGCAAAAGCGATCATTGCTTCTTCTAAAAGCGGCTGTTGATCAATTTTAGAGGTACCCCAATCACCATTAAAAATGTCAGACATATAAGAGATATAATGATCTATATAGTCATATCGCTCAATCCCAGTATCATTACTCCATAGTGTTAACATAAATGAAATAATAGTTAGGATAAAGCCGGTGATGACTAATAAATTTAATCGACGAAATAAGTAACTAATCATATTACTGAGCTTCTGTTTTAGATGCGTTTATAAAGTTTATACCGGTCAACGGATTAACTGTGACACCGGAGACATTATTATTAAATGCATCGATCCTCAATACATGCGCTATTGGATAATAGATACGCTCTTTTTGAATAATACGTTGGAGTCGATAATAATATTTAATACGCGCTATAAAATTTGACTCTAATAATGCGGCATCTAATAGCTTTTGCACATCTTCACGACACCATTGGCTAGTGTTGCCCTCCAATGGGTTTACATTGCAGCTTAGTAATGGACGGAATAAACTGTCAGGGTCATTAATTAGACTATTTATACCGGTTAAATAGGTATCATAATCGCCCGCTAACAAACGTTGCTCAAGTTGCTTTTCTTGCAATGGTAGGATTGTACTGGTGACACCTATCTCTAATAAATTAGCCTGAATTAACTCTGCTGTTTTAAAATAATTAGGATTGTATGTGGAATTTTGAATGGGAATTAATATGGTAAATACCTCATTAAAGTCAAAATCACTTTCCTTCAATAATTTCAGCGCTTCTGTTGGGTTTTGCTTTGAGTCTAATGAACGTAGATCTCGTGCCCATGATTGTTCTCTTAACAAGGTATTTGTTTGCATTGCGCTTTGGAAAAACACAGCGTCTAAAATTGATTCTTTATCAACCGCAAAACTGAATGCTTGTCGCACGGCTCTTTGATCAAAAGGGGCTTTTTTGCTGTTAAATGCCCAAATTGAGGTGTTTGAAGTTGGTTGACTGCTTAATGAGATATTGCTGTTATTGCTCATGTGTTTTAATTGACTAGGAGCAGGGTAAGTGATGATGTCACATTCTCCAGAAAGAAGCTTTGTATAACGCTTAGTTTTGTCTGGTGTTGTATCAAATATCAGCTTGTTGATCGAGGGCGTAACCTGCCAGTCTTGCTGGTGGGTTAGGTAGCGAATAATGCCATGCACAGTCTTATTTTTAAATTTATAAGGGC
>JBALXF010000457.1:0-2914 GCA_036961085.1 Psychromonas sp. | reverse complement strand
ATCTAGGTAATAATTTTATTGTTAAATCGAGTGTTGGACACATACGAGATCTTCCAACCAGTGGCAGTGCAAAACAAAAAATTGATGCAAAAGCGAAAAAGTCTTTAGCAGGGATGACTGCGGCAAAAAAAGAAAAAGAAAAAGCCAAACGTGCACAAGAAGCGCTTGTAACAAGGATGGGGATAGACCCAAATAATAACTGGAAAGCCAATTACGAAATCTTACCTGGTAAGGAAAAAGTAGTTGCTGAGTTACAAAAATTAGCAAAAGATGCACCGACTATCTATCTCGCAACCGATTTGGATAGAGAGGGAGAAGCAATTGCTTGGCATTTACGTGAAATGCTAGGTGGTGAACACGATAAGTACCAACGTGTCGTTTTTAATGAGATTACTGAAAGTGCGATTCAAGAAGCATTTAAAGCACCTACCGAATTAAATATTGATGGTGTTAATGCACAACAAACACGTCGATTCTTAGATCGTGTGGTTGGCTTTATGGTATCACCGCTGTTATGGAAAAAAGTAGCACGAGGACTATCAGCAGGCCGCGTACAGTCAGTGGCGGTACGTTTGTTAGTTGAACGTGAGCGCTTAATAAAAGCATTTAATCCTGAAGAATATTGGGATTTACACGCCGATGTACAAAACAGTAAAAATGCTGATTTACGCTTAGAAGTGTTTAAAGAAAAGGGTAAATCATTCAAGCCGGTTACTGAAAAGCAAACTTTAAACGCTGTTGCGCATTTAAAGACTGCTGAATATTCATTGTTATCTCGTGAAGATAAACCGACTAAAAGTAAGCCAAGTGCACCATTTATTACTTCAACTTTACAGCAAGCTGCAAGCACTCGCTTAAGCTTTGGTGTTAAAAAGACCATGATGCTTGCACAGCGTTTGTACGAAGCTGGTTACATTACTTATATGAGAACCGATTCTACAAATTTAAGTAAAGATGCGGTTAATAGTGCTCGTGAATTCATCACTTCTGAATTTGGTGAAAACTATTTACCTAATGACCCCATAGTTTACAGCAGTAAATCTGGTGCTCAAGAAGCCCATGAAGCAATACGTCCATCAGATGTTAAGCAACTTGCAGCACTTTTAGTGGGTGTTGATCGCGATGCGCAACGTTTATATGAGCTAATTTGGCGTCAATTCTTATCGTGTCAGATGCTACCTGCGTTATATGACTCAAGCACTTTAATTGTTAAAGCGGGTGATTATCAGTTACGTGCAAAAGGGCGCACAATGCGCTTTCCTGGTTGGACTAAGGCACAACCAGTTGCTAAGAGTAAAGTCGACGAAGTACAACTTCCTGATTTGAAAATTGGTGAAGTATTAAATTTAATTGAACTCGATCCTAAACAACACTTTACCAAACCGCCTGCGCGTTTCTCTGAAGCTGCATTAGTAAAGGAATTGGAAAAACAGGGAATTGGTCGTCCATCAACCTATGCAAGTATCATCTCTACTATCCAAGATCGTGGTTATGTAAAAGTTGATAAACGACGTTTTTATGCCGTTAAAATGGGTGAAATTGTTAGTGATCGTTTAAGTGAGAACTTTGTCGATTTAATGAGTTATGATTTCACCGCACAAATGGAACGTAATTTAGATGACATCGCTGACGGTAAAGCATGTTGGACAGATGAATTGGATCGTTTTTATAAAGATCTAACCAGTCTGCTAGCAAAAGCAGAACTTGAGCCTGAAGAAGGCGGTATGCGTCTTAATGAGCCTGTCATCATTGAAGAAGTACGTTGCCCGACTTGTGAAAGAGCAATGGGCATCAGAACGGCTTCTACGGGTGTATTTTTAGGTTGTTCTGGTTATGCATTACCGCCTAAAGAACGTTGTAAAACAACGATCAATTTAGTTGATGGCGAAGAGGTTGTCGATATCTTAAACGCTGAAGATGCTGAAACAGCAGCATTAATGGCAAAACAACGTTGCCCTAAATGTGATATGGCAATGGACAGCTACTTAATCGATGAGAAACGTAAACTACATGTGTGTGGTAACAACCCATTATGTGATGGTCATATCGTTGAGCAAGGTGAGTTCAAAATTAAAGGCTATGATGGTCCAGTTGTTGAATGTGACAAGTGTGGCAATGATATGCAGTTAAAAGATGGCCGCTTTGGTAAGTATATGGGCTGTACTAATGAAGAGTGTAAAAACACACGTAAAATTTTACGTAGTGGTGAAGTTGCTCCACCCAAAGAAGATCCGGTTCATTTAACAGAGTTAGAGTGTGAACAGAGCGATGCCTATTTTATTTTAAGAGATGGTGCATCTGGTATATTCTTGGCTGCAAGTACATTCCCACGTTCTCGCGAGACACGTGCACCTAAGGTTACTGAACTTGCTCACTTTAAAGATAGAATTTCACCAAAGTTCCATTATCTAGCTGATGCACCACAAAAAGATCCTGAAGGTAATTTAGCAGTGGTTCGTTACAGCCGTAAAAATAAAGAACAGTATGTAATGACCGAAATTGATAAAAAAGCGACCGGATGGACAGCTAAATATATCGATAATAAATGGGTAGAAGAGCAAACTAAAAAACGTGCACCTAAAAAAGCTGCATCATAGATTTTTTTAAAACGTTTCTTAAACATAAATAAAAAGGTGGCTTCGGTCACCTTTTTTATATCTGTTACCTTTTACTTACTTGGTATCGCCGCTAAATGTTCTGCCTTACACTAAGTTGTATTAGTGTTTTTGACGTTTTATTACCTATTTCAATTCCTGTGAGCCTCGCCTAACTATCCATATCAACTTTCATATTTATATGAACTAATTCAAAGAAATTTTATTTATAACGCATATTTTTAATAAAATGACCTAATTTTCTTTCACTACCTAATTTTATTTATTTAGTTATTTAGTTTTTGTGAGTAATAAGGAGG
>JBALXF010000456.1:0-2920 GCA_036961085.1 Psychromonas sp. | reverse complement strand
TGTTTGGTCGCTTGCAGCATATCTTGTTCAGTGGCATCAGGTCGTCCATACAGAATGTTCTCACGAATAGATCGGTGTAATAGTGAGGTATCCTGTGTCACCATACCAATTTGCAGGCGTAAACTTTCTTGTTGTACCTGATTAATGTTCTGACCATCAATCACTATTTTTCCCTGTTCAATATCGTAAAAGCGTAATAATAGATTTACTAAAGTAGATTTACCCGCGCCAGAACGGCCCACTAAACCAATTTTTTCTCCCGCTTTAATGTTCAGGTTTAAGTCTCCAATAACGGCAATGTTTTCGCCATAAGTGAAGCTGACATTATCAAAATGAATAGCACCTTGGACAACTTTTAAAGGTTTTGCATCGGGTTCATCTTCAATTACATTAGGCTTTGCCAATGTCGACATGCCATCGGTTACTGTGCCAATATTTTCAAATAAACTACTTATTTCCCACATGATCCATTGTGACATACCATTTAAGCGCAGTGCTAAACTGACTGCGACGGCAATTGCGCCAATCGTAATGGCACTTTGCATCCACAGCCCGATCGCAATCGCTGAAATAGCAAAAGCTAAAACATAGTTACATATCTGTACACTGACATTAACCCCTGTGACTAAGCGCATTTGACGATAAACCGTATCTAAAAAGCCTTTCATGCCTTGTTTGGCATATAAGGTTTCTGCGTCGGTATGCGCAAATAGCTTTACTGTTGAAATATTGGTATAGCTATCAACAATACGTCCGGTCATAGTTGAGCGTGCATCGGCTTGTTCAGTAGCAATATCTCGCAAACGTGGCACAAAATAGTATTGCAGCGCGATATATATCACTAACCAAACCAGCATAGGTAAGGCTAAACGATAATCAGCTTGAGCAAGCATAACCACCATAGAGATGAAATAAACGGTGATATAAACCATCACATCAAGTAGTTTCATGACGGTTTCACGCACCGCTAATGAGGTTTGCATCACTTTAGTTGCGATACGCCCTGCAAAGTCTTCTTGATAAAAAGAAACACTTTGTTTGAGCAAATATCTATGAGCAAACCAACGAATTGACATCGGATAATTACCTAGCAACACTTGATGCACAACCAAAGAGTGCAGTAAGGTTAATAGCGGAATAATTATCAACACCATGATCGACATCCAGATCAGAGTACTGCTTTCATCTGTTAATAAAGTCTCTGGATTCTTAGTAATCAACCAATCAACCAATTGCCCCATAAATCCAAAAAGAGAAACTTCAAGCACCGCTAATAATGCCGTTAATAGTGTCATCACTATCAATGGGGTCTTGTAGCCTTTTGTATAATGAAGGCAAAAAGCAAATAAAGTATTTGGCGGTTGCGTGGGTTCAGTGTCATTGAGAGCTGGCACTAATCGTTCAAAAAACTTAAACATTTTTTTTCCTTGTATATGAAACAAGTTTACTGATTGAAACTGAGTTAAATCAGTTTCAATCAGTAAACTTTTATTGCTTATGAGACTGTTTTTTTTAGAGTAAAACAATAAGGGATAGGCATAAGGTAGAGTTTATACGCATTGCAATAAATTGCAGATACATTTGCTTAGTGTATAGCGGTTTTTTATCTATTTGTTAATTTTATGCTTACAGGCATAAATTTAACAAATACTAGGGTCGGGGGCTAAGGTATCTAAAGTGCCGTTCTAATAAGCGACACCAAAATTCATATATAAGTACTCTCTGCCTTTTCTATCATCTAAACCATTTGCATAACCTAATGTAATTGGTAGTGAGTAGTTATAGCCAAGTTTGAAATCTAATGTTATTTCAGCACCGACACCGGTTAATTGTTCAAATTCATTACTGTTGCTCCATGCCGATCCTGAGTCAACAAACAGGGTGCTATCAAGGGCACCAATACCAAGTGGCAATAAGCCTAGGTTATATGCAAAATCGGCGATTGAGGCATTAAACTCTACTCGTTGTGTAAAATAATAATGTCCTTTTAATGCCACATCATCATAACCACGTAAACTTTGGCTGGTTCGATCAAAAAGGTTCATCTCTTCACGGAAATTACTCCCCCCAATTGAAAACTCTTTTGCATTTTCTGTTGAATAGCCAGAAGAAAGTCGAGTTAGAATTGTAAACCGTTTCGGCAGATCCCAGGTGCCACGCCATTGAGTTTGTAATTTGCTACCATTAAAATCACCACCAAATAAGTTTTGATGAAAAGTGAAATCAAGATAATGTCCCCAGCCAACTTTGTTGACATGTAAATAGTATTCTCGATTATCAAATGTAACGGCTAAACCACCATTGATTTCTATCGCTTCCAGGGATAAATCTGGAATAAAGGTAGGAAACTCAAAATCAGGTGTATTTATAATATCGTCTTGTCGCAAAGTCAGACCACTATGAAAACTTAAGGTATCTTCCCAAGTGCTGAACATATTGTTTCGCTCAACAAGGTAAGTTTGATTTCTTGTTATTTGGTAATTTGTACCTCTATTGGGGGTTAAATTTTTATATTTATAATCACGTAAATACTCAACAACCCAGCGATTATCGTAAGTATATCGAAACATATAAGAAGCTAGTTCATTGTGCGCATCCCACATTAAGTAAGCATCATAATTATGACGACCTAATGCATCACCCCCATAGGTATTAACGCCAATTAAATTTCGTACTTCATCAACTCTTAGTGCCGGTATCCATGAATGTGGTTTAAAGGTATCCCAACTACTGTAAGGGGAAGGGGGCGAAATCTCGATGCTTGGCTCAACTTTTTTGTCTGTTAATTGTAGCGCCTCAGCTGAGAAACTAGGAAATTCATTCAGCGCTGCAGGGGATTCAATTTTGCGTAGCATGTAATTTTCTGTACCGTAAGTTTGAAATACTAAGCCAAGATCGGGTTGCCATAAAGGTCGAAAAG
>JBALXF010000455.1:0-2929 GCA_036961085.1 Psychromonas sp. | reverse complement strand
GTCAAATTACGCCTTGAAATAACCCATTTTTCCTACGCAAAAATATGATCACATACTTAATCCAATTGGTATTATTTACTATAAATACCCCTTAATTTGGTACTTATTATGAAACTCAATCATTTGCTATTACTGCTTACCTTTGTAACGCCATATAGTTACGCATGTAACTTTCACCAAAGCACAGGATTTAGCTTTATAACAGAGCCGGGCTCTTTAGATGTATTTGAACGTGTGATTGAAATGAGACAAAGTGAGCAATTAGTTAGCTACAATAGTTTCGACCCACTACAAACAGCTCTGTATCCATCCTTTACAGAAATGCTCCATCAACCATTTGAAAAAAAAATTAATTTTACTATTTTTGAAGCTATCATAGGCCACTATAGCGAAATTAACCTTAACAGCCCGATGATAATCACAGATAGAGAGCAAGCAATCACTGAAAGTGACCTGTTGCTTATCACTGAATGGGATGTACTTGATACGTTAGTCACAAGGACCATGTCATGGCAACAAGTGAAACAGTTAGGATTAGTAAAAATAAATGGCAAAGCAAACGAAATAATTCAACTAGATGAATGGTTTACAGTGATGTTTCCTGAACCTCAATAACGTTGGAAATAGCAGGAATTGGTCTTATTTATAGAAATAGGATAAACACGCTATTTTAATCAATACAACACGGTTTCTCTAAAAAATGACGTTTTCATTTAATCATTTTCAACACAAAAAAGAATTGCCTTTGTCTTCGTTGTGAGATTAGTTTTCCGAAAATTGATTCCGAAACATACTCATAAACATACACATAGTAAGGCAATCTTTAATGTTGATCTGGTATGAAAATATGGTATGGAAATATTCAAACTATAATCCCCGTACCGTAAACACCTGCTCTTCTTCTCTTATTATTATTTATATCTGTCGCTAAACCTGTTACTGAAGATAATTCTTATAATGATATTGCAATGCTTCAACCTCCATAAATATAGCACCACCACTTAATTCGATAAATCCGGAAATATAGTTGACAGGTAATACCTATCAGGAGTATATTTCGACTATTCCAGAAATATAAAGAAAAAGAGAGAAGTTATGATAGAAATTACACAAGAGATGGTAATGGATACACTCGGTATGTTTGCTTTTTTAGCCGTTGAACTTACCTTGTTATTTTTAATCATTAGTTACATGGTTGGTGTATTACAGCTATATATTCCACCAGCAAAAATACAAAGTATATTGAGTGGTAAAAATGGTAAAGGTTATTTTGTTGCAGGGCTATTAGGTGCGATCACCCCATTCTGCTCATGCTCTACGATCCCCTTCTTAAAAGGATTATTAAGAGCAAAAGCGGGGTTTGGTACCATGATGGTATTCTTATTTGCTAGCCCACTGTTAAACCCAATTATCATTGGTCTATTTGCCGTGACATTTGGCCTAAAAGTAACCATTTTCTACTTTGCTATCGCAATGGGTGTATCCGTTATAGCAGGTTATACACTGGAGAAGCTTGGCTTTGAGAAATACGTAAAACCAGAAGCTTATATTGAACCTGAAGAGAAAGGTTGCGGTTCAAGCTGTGGTGGTAAAAAAGCGCCTGTAAATAAGTGGATGAAAATTTGGAACAGCACATGGGTTGATTTCAAAAAAGTATTACCTTATTTAGTCGGCGGTATCGCACTGGGCTCAATGATTTACGGCTTCATGCCAACCGAATTAATTGCAAGTATTGCAAGTGAAAACAACCCATTTGCGATCCCAGTTGCAGCTGTCATTGGTATTCCGCTGTACATTAGAGCAGAAGCAGTGATCCCATTAAGTGCGGCATTAGCGGCAAAAGGAATGGGACTTGGGGCAGTAATGGCATTGATCATCGGCAGTGCAGGAGCAAGTTTAACAGAAGTAATTTTACTTAAATCACTGTTTAAAAACCAAATGATTGCAGCTTTCTTATTCGTTATCCTTGGCATGGCAATTAGCGCTGGTTTCTTGTATCAATTCATCTTCTAACTAAGTGACATGCATGACAGTAACAGAGCGTGATATGAAAATATCAACGCTCTTTTTTATTAATAAATCATTATGTTACTTGTTCTAGCATAATCATGTTCTCCAATCACTTAGAACCTTATTTACCAAGATATTTTATTGTTCCTATCTCCATTATCGATAACTCTAAAGTTTACCTGTATCCCCTTTCTTCATTTAATTTATTAATAGAAGAGTCACCACTGAAGTGGGGATGTAAAAGAGGAATATCGACTTCCAATTATACCATCTACTGAAATCTATTCACTTGCCCTATCTTGCTTACAATGTAAGGACTAAAATAGAGTAATAGATAACCTAGCTTAGTGAGTTTAAACAACTGCGCTCAAGGAATTCTATTGAAATAAAATCCAAGGCCGTAGTCATTGATTTTAAATAAGGCACAACGATGGACACTGATAAAGCAGAGATAGGTAACCTTAGTCGTTTACTAGCAGAGATCGGTTCTGCATTAGATGAGTATTTAAAATTCGAAACAGATGATGCATTTACGCGTAGTGAACAATGGCAAGCATCTTTGTCAGAACCATTGCCTATCAAAGGTATTGGTATCGATGCGGTAACCAAATTGTTGACTCAGCAATTGATCCCTAACGGCTCAACCATTCCAAAACCTGGATTTACCGGTTATATTACAACGGGCTCTGTCACTGTAAGCACCTTAGCTTCTACAGCCGCGAGCATTAGTTCTCCTCAGCGCTATCACCTCACCGCTTTCAATTATGTCGAAGAGCTGTCGCTCAACTGGCTGGCTAAAATGCTGGGTTTAGGGGATATGAAAGGTGTCTACAGCAGTGGTGGATCTGTCGCTAATTTGGTTGCACTTGGCGGCGCTCGACAGTCTGCATTTGAGCACATTGGTATTGATCCTGCTAAA
>JBALXF010000454.1:0-2936 GCA_036961085.1 Psychromonas sp. | reverse complement strand
AGGAACTGTGGACAGTTTCAGATGTTTATAAGTTATTACTCTTCAACAACCGGCTCTGCATATGCACCTGTCCCCCAAAGAGGAACGGTTGACATCGCATGTTTAAAACTACCATTTAACTCTTTAGTACTAAAAGCGATGTAGATTAATGTTTGTGTTGATTGGTCAAAAATACGTTGTATTTTTAAAGATTTAAATAAAATGCTCTTTGACTTTTTAAACACTAAATCACCACCTTTAGATTTATCAATTTCTTCAATCATAGCTAAGGTGATATCCCCAGTTTGACGACAACTAATTGATGAGTCAGAAGGATCTGCAAAACTTAAATCTGCAACAATATTAGATATATGGCAGGTTACGCCCGGTATTAATGGATCGCTTAATTGCTCAACTTTAATATCTTTAGTTGTAAAAAGTCCGAGAGAGACTTTGCCTACATCATCATTTGTACAGCTTCTTAAAACAAAAAAAGCGATAACTAAAACGACAAACATACTGCCGAATAATTTAATTTTTTTAAGCATTAGATATTTCCTTATTTTTTAAAATCCCATGATAGGTTTGATACTAGTTGGCATTTGTCACATTTGAAATCAAAAATATCAAATAATGGCTCTGGCAACTTCCAATCGCCGCCACAAGATGGGCATTTTCTTTGTTGTTCGTCCTCTAAACTTTTGCCTGCAACCCGGTAAAGATAATAGTAGGTTGGCACCTTAGTAATAAACTCTATGCGCTTACATAAATTGCTGCCACGGTAAAATAGTTTACTGTCAATATCACCCATTTCTTTAAGTATATAACTAGAAACGGCAGAACCATTCATTTGTAGTTCATCACAGTTAATCCACTCTTCTTGCCATTTTAGAACACTTTTTCGGTCGCCATTACTGATAGCTTCAGGAGTGCGGTAAAGTGGTATAG
Source organism: Psychromonas sp. (assembly GCA_036961085.1). Classification (GTDB taxonomy): domain Bacteria; phylum Pseudomonadota; class Gammaproteobacteria; order Enterobacterales; family Psychromonadaceae; genus Psychromonas. The sequence continues at coordinate 2,009 of JBALXF010000454.1, read as the reverse complement.
GCGCGAGCGTTTCGCCACAACGAAGTGGTGAGCAGGTATCTAAAAAAGTGGTATATAAAATCTGCCAGCTAGGCAGGAAATCCTCTGCACAACATAATGAATTTAAATCTTCTCCAGTGGTCTTTATTTTAGGAGTTAGTAGGCCCGCTTCGGTTAAGCCTTGCAATGCATGTTTCACCTGTGGACTGTTAAATTTCTCGTCTAAGCTATTTTCTTCGGGGCACACTAAGCGAGTCACAAACCAACCTTCATGCATCGCAATCGGAAATTCGCGTCCTAGAATCTGTCCGTTGTAACGTAGCATATCAAAATAGTTGTTGATCGCTCGTTCGACGGCGGCGTATTGAGTATTCTGGTAACACTCAAAAGTAAGTTCTTTAATAAACACGGTTAGTTTTTTTCTTCTTGTTTTAGCTGCTCTTGTAATACATTGAGTTGTTTCTTCAAAGACTCAATTTCAGCGCTCAATGGTGCAATTGCTTGATTGATTTTTAATTCAAATAAAGCATCGAAGCTAGTTGCGTTTTCTGAATTCGGCGCTGCAGTTAGTGCTAGCTGTGTCGGTACATTGATCTCTCGATTGGGATCACTTGCCCACACTTTCAACCCTGCGACAATTGCCGGTAAAGGGATGTTTTTAGGCAAACGCGATTTGACTAATGCGGTATTCGGTACCTTGCCTTCTCTGACAAGTTGTTGAGCGATCAAAATAATGCGTTCCATAGTAAACCTTATAATTAAACGTGGTAATTGCACTCTACTTAGGTCGTCGGTGGAAACTTAACCAACTACTGATAGTAAGATACAAGTAGGTGATGCAGGAGTCATGGTTAATGATAAGACTCGCTGCATAGCTTCTTTGTTCTTTATAATATCAATTTAGTGAAGCGTATTCGGATCTTCAAAGGTGCGATAAACAGGAAATTCAAAGCGTGGGCGGCGTAACCCGCGCATAAATAAACGGCCTTGGTAGCTATTTTCATTATCACTACTAAATTCAAAAACAAAACTTGCTTGTAAGAATTCATCACCTAATTTGAAATTGAAATTAGAGCGAGATACGGACAAGAGTTGCAAGTCGAGTGTGAAGCATTTTTTTTCTATCAACTCTTTTGCATATTCAGCTTGTTTACGTAGTTTCCAAATTGCGCTACCAGCTATAACGCAAAATAAAATAAAAAGTAGACTGTCCATTAGGTTCCTTGATCATTTGTTACATTAGAAAATAGCACGCCAATTGCTTCTGTTAAAGCGGGAGAGCGAGCCGGTAAACGTAACTGTTTAAGCACTTTATCACGCAAACTTGGAATCGCGACCAGGTCTGCAAATAGTTGTGGAAATAATGCCGCATGATTATTAGCTAGTGCTTCTAAGAAACGATTTAATAATGTTTCATCTTCTAATATGCTCCAGACACGTCCTGTAATACCGACGTACCAATGCACATTATGAATTAAATCAGAACAAAATTGCTCTTCTAATAGCCTTTTTATAATACCAACTGCGGGTGCACTTGAGAGTGCTCGTAATAATAAAATTGTATTTTCTTGATGACCAGCTTGTAGCTCAAGCGTTGCTTGTTTAGCAATTGCTTCAGCTAGCTCGGTGTTAATTTGCGGTTGATGCTCCAAACAAATTGCTAGAGATTGCAAAGGCTGTTGTGGCAGGTGCGGTAGTGCATTAATAAGGTGTTGCTGATTATCATCTTGGTCGAGTCTTGAAGCTAAATCTGCAATTCCTTGAATACCTAACTCCTGCCATTCGCTCCAGTTTGTCTTACCCGCAAAATATTGCGCTGCGCCATTATAAAAAGAAGAAGGCGGGCGAATAAAGCTGGCATTGATAATCGCATTAAAAATAGCCAATTTCTCAGCATTGGGCTTAAAGATAAAAGGGTTGCTCGCTAAACGGTCTTGCCATTCTTTGCTGACTTCAGAAGTTAGGTTACTGCCCATTGCTTCTACAACCATTTTAATAAAACTGGTTTGAGCTGTTATTTTTAATAGCCC
>JBALXF010000453.1:0-2937 GCA_036961085.1 Psychromonas sp. | reverse complement strand
CAAATAAAGGTACCTTCGGTTACGTCGTAAGCCTGTATTTTGCCTTCACGCGAAGCAACGTAGACATTTTCATAGTCTAATGCTGGTTTTAACTGTGAATAATATTTATCGACACCCGAGCCAATTCCTTTTTCCCAAGCTATTTGAGGCTGATAGGTAGCTTCAAAAACAGGTAACTCAGCCATTTCAACAACATCTTCTTCACTCGAAAAAAGAGAACAGCCCGTTAATACAAAAACAGAGCTTGAAATGACAGCAAAACGCTTAAACCATTTATTCATCTGTTATCTCTATTTATTTTTCAGTATCAAGAACAGGCGCTTCAACAGGTGCAGCTGCAGATTTAGTTAAATCATCAAACTGTAGCTGTAACACTGGATCTACACGCCCTTGGCTAGCATTAATAGCATCTTGGAAAGCACCACGTGCATTTTCAAGATCGCCCTGTGCTAAATAAATATTTCCTCTAACTTGGTTAGATGTCGCTAAAAATCCAGTTTCAGTGATTAATGCAAGTGTTGATAATGCACCTTCATATTCACCCAGCTCAGTTTGTACTCGTGCTAGACGTAAATTAATAACAGCAGTCAGTGGTTCATATTTATTTTCAGATTGTAGTTGCACTAATTGTGTTTTAGCAAGATTAAAATCTTTTTGTATTACCGCTTCTTTTGCAAGTAATAATGATGCTAATACTGCGTAATTATTACCGCTATTGTCAGCAATGAAAGTTTTAAGTTCATCAGCACCAGATTCAATACCTTTAGCTTCAAAATTAAGCAATACATTTGAATAAGCTTGTGATGCTTGTTCTTGGCCGGTCACAATTGAATCATTATAAAAACGCCAGCCCCAAAGGCCCGCTAGACCAACAACAGCACCTATCATTAATGTGTTGCCGTTCTCTTTCCACCATTTTTTTATTGCATCAACTTGCTGTTCTTCCGTTTCATAACCTTCAATAATATCTACCACTGGTTTATCCTTGTTATATGTTCATATTTACTAAACAAATTACTTACACTTAATTGTGGGTAATTGGTTAATATATTTATTTAAAGAAAGTAGGTAATATCTCAATTAACCCTTCGATTGCAACAGTTTGTTGCTCATGCTTTCCTTGCAAGTCTTTAATCGTAATAGTGCCACTTTCTAATTCATCTTCAGCAATAATAAGTGCTAGACGTGCGCCACTCTTATCGGCACGTTTCATCTGCTTTTTAAAGTTACCAGCGCCACAATGATGCATCATTTTTAGGTGTGGTAAGTCATTACGGATAATTTCAGCTACTTTAAATCCAGCTATATCCGTTCCTTCGCCAACTAATACACTATAGATATCAACGTCACTTTTTACATCATCGTTTAACTCTAATGTTTCTAACATTAAAATAATACGCTCAAGTCCCATCGCAAAACCAACAGCGGGTGTTGCTTTACCACCTAATTGCTCAACTAATCCATCATAACGACCACCAGCACATATTGTACCTTGTGAGCCAAGACTAGAAGTAACCCATTCAAATACAGTTCTATTGTAGTAGTCTAAACCACGTACTAAACGCTCATTGACGACATAGGCAATGTTTGCTGCATCAAGATATTGCTTTAACTTAGCAAAATGCTCTACGGATTCGGCATCAAGATGTTCAGAAAGTTTTGGAGCATCAACTAATAATGCTTGAACCTCTGGGTTCTTACTATCTAAAACTCTTAATGGATTGGTTTTCATACGACGTTTGCTATCTTCATCTAGCTTATCAACGTGTAACGATAAAAAATCAACCAAGGCCTCTTTATATAATGCACGTGCTTCATTAGAGCCAAGCGAGTTCAACTGTAATTCTACATGTTGATCTATGCCAAGTGCTTTCCATAAACGTGCTGATAACAGAATAACTTCAGCATCAACATCAGCGCTCGCAATGCCAAATGTTTCGACACCAAACTGGTGAAATTGACGGTAACGACCTTTCTGTGGACGTTCATGACGGAACATAGCACCTGTATACCATAAACGGCGCTCTTGATTGTATAGTAAACCATGTTCATTTCCAGCACGTACACAAGATGCAGTGCCTTCAGGGCGAAGTGTTAAACTATCACCATTTCGATCGTCAAAGGTATACATTTCTTTTTCAACGATATCAGTTACTTCTCCAATAGAACGTTTAAATAGATTAGTCGTTTCTACGATAGGCATACGAATTTCAGAATAGCCATAACTACTAACAACTTGTCTAAATAAAGACTCTAATTTTTGCCAAACTGGAGTTTGCTCAGGCAGAGTATCGTTCATGCCTCGAATTGCTTGGATCTTTTTAGCCACAATGATTTCCGAATACTGTAGAGAATAAAATAATGAGTTATATTATAAGGACTTTTCAAATTAGATGAAACCACACAACTAGGTTTACTCGGTAATTTGAGAAATATATCTGCAGAAGACTCGCTAGATTACAAAAAAGCCCGTAATGCAGGACATTACAGGCTTAAAAATGATAAAAATTGCACTTTATTTAGATTTTAACAATGATATTTTTTTCATCCATGCGGCTTGCTCGCGCACGAATTTTAGCTTCAAGCTGATCAATAACGTTATTATTATCAAAACGCTCACGTTGACGAGTACCATCTTCGTAAAATCCGCTCTTGTTTTTGCCACCTGTAATACCTAAATCAGAGATTAATGCTTCACCCGGACCATTCACCACACAACCTATGATTGATACATCCATTGGCATAACAATATCTTCTAGACGTTCTTCTAAAGCATTAACCGTTGCTATCACATCAAACTCTTGACGAGAGCAAGTTGGGCAAGCAATAAAATTAATACCACGACTACGGATACGTAATGATTTTAAAATATCAAAACCAACCTTAATTTCTTCAACTGGGTCTGCCGCTAAAGATACACGTAAGGTATCGCCGATG